>DASXAN010000418.1:0-4782 GCA_036406755.1 Gemmataceae bacterium | reverse complement strand
GCCGACGCGTTGGACTACGCCGCAGACCAAGGGGCGGACAACGTCCTCGATCTGGCGACACTAACGGGGGCCTGCATGGTGGCTCTCGGCACGTCGGTCGCGGGGCTGATGGGCAACGACGACACGTGGACCGGTGAGGTCCTGGCGGCGGCGAAACGGGCCGGCGAGCTCGCCTGGCAGTTGCCGCTCTGGCCGCTATACGACGAGGCCCTCAAGAGCGATGTCGCCGATCTGAAGAACGCGCCGGGCAACCGCTTCGGCGGGGCGGTCACCGCCGCGAAGTTCTTGGAGCAGTTCGCCGGCGGCAAGCCATGGGCGCACCTGGACATCGCCGGCCCGGCGTGGGCCGACCGGGAGAGCGCGGCACGGGACGCCGGCGGGACCGGTTACGGGGTACGGACGCTCGTGGAGCTGACAACCGAGTACGGTAGGTGAGTTCGCTTCGCCGCACGGCGAAGCGGCGAACGGTCATTTCTGCGGCTGCCAGTTCTCGTCGAAGACGCCTGCCGTGACGACCTGGGTCGCCAGCCGGTCGTTCGCCATCGGGGCCAGTTTGAGCAACGCGAAGTCGCCCAAGCGCGGGAAGAGGAGCGCATTCGTGCCCTGGAAGGCGTCGGCGTGAAACGTGTGGCCCGAGTTCAGGACGACGTACTTTTCGGGGTTCAGCGGGTTCGGCTGGATCAGGACCGGCAGGTGGTCGGCAGAATTGCCGAACGTGTCGGCGAGCACCACCGTGTCCTTCGTCCACCTCAGGGGCAGCTTCGGCAGCACCCTGGCAATCAGGCTATTGGACGCCGGGTCGCCAAATAGGATCAGATGCTTGGTCTTGATGTCATCCTCCGTGACGGCGGTGTCGTCCTTGATGGGGAGCGTGCCGCGCATCCATTTGTGCCATTCCCCGGCGAAGCGGTCCAGTTCCGCGGCGGCGCGCGTCCCGACCGCCGCGTGCCAAGGCGTGCCGGTGCCGCGGACGCAGACGAAGGCGTCTGTGAATGCGTCGTCGATCGGCCCCTGCAGGCCGTGCCTCTTCTCGACGCGGCGGCCCTCGCCCGACTGTCCGTGTTGGCCGGCGGGGGGCGGGGGAGATGCCCAGTGACCATTCACTCGTGCAAGTTCCAACAGCTCTTTCGGACCAGTCACGGTCAGAACATCGCCGTCGATCTCGACCGTATGCCGGTCCCAACCGAACCGTTGAAGCGGGAGCATGAGATGCAGTTTGCGGACGTTTCTGGTCTCCGCTGCGAAGCCTTTTGCCGTCAGGCGGGCATCGACGCGAGCCAATTCGTAATGGCGCTCCAGGCCGGCGACGGTGACCCAGTCGCAGTCACAGTACTCGGTCGTGTACGTCACGAACCGGACCCGCTCCGGCTCCGTCGGCCGACCCGTCCCGAGTCCCGCATATCTCCCGTACTCGGCCTCCGCCTTCTTCGCGTACTCCGGCGTCAGTCTGTGCTCCGTGTCGGGGGCGACCAGTAGAGTCATCGGAATGCCGAGCGGTTTGAGCCTCGCCTCGACATTCCGGGCGGCCTGGAGTTGCTTATCCCTCTCCCCCGCGTAGGCGACGACCGGCACCATCGCCGCGTTTTCGGCATAGTCCACGGCGTCGTAGATGTGCAGACACTTTTCCACGTAGTCCGGCAGCTTTTCTGGCAGCGGCGCATAGCCGTGCGTCGTGGTGAACCCGGCCCCCGGGCCGATCACGGCCCACTCGCTCGGGTGGTGCAGCCCCAGATGCCACGCGCCGGCCCCGCCCATCGAGAACCCGCGGATCACGACCCGCCGCGGGTCGAGCAGCTTGCCGCGGCCGGCGGACCGCTCCGCCCGCCGAAATGCGTCGATCGCCTCGAACACGTCCGTCTCGCCGGCCCAGCGGTAGGCGTTGTTGCCCCGGCCGAAGATGTCGAGCTGCACGAACGACTGCCCTCTGGGGGCGGGTTTGTCGTGGTGCTGCGTGAGGAACTTTACCTCGGTCAGTGCCGCGTCGCGGCCATGAAGCACCACGTCCAGCCGCCAGGATGCGCTCCGATCGGCGCCGTAGTCCATCGGCAACGTGACCGCGTACGGTTGGACCGAGCCATCGACCTTGGAGCGGTAGGCCCGTACGACCGTGGTCCCGGGCGCGAAGCGCCATGGCGCGTTGCCCGCCGCCAACGTGTATGCCCGGCCGAGCCCGTGGTCGAGGACAGCGCGGGTTTGCTTCGCCGTGTCGCCGTAGAACTCGCCGTGGCGGAGGACCCACTCCGCCGCCTTGGCATAAACCTCGACCTCCACCCAGAGATCGTCCGGCACCTTCGACAACGTCGACTCGTGACGCCTGGCCCGCAACTGACGGAGTTGGTCCTCAATCTCCCTTCGGGAAGCCGCGTCCGGCGGCTTGATCGCCGGGGCTTTGTCCACTTTGGCCTTGCCAGGCTGGGCCGGCACGGCGAGCGGCAGCCCGCCGAGCGCGGCCACGAGGAGGAACCAGCGGCAGAGGGTCATGGGTAGAATGTCCGGGAAGGCTTGGGGCAGGCCGCTGTCGTCATAGGGCCGCCGGCGGCGGGCGACAAGCGCCGCGGCGGGCCTTGATTTCGCCGACGAATCCCGTTTCCTAACCCGGCGACCGCCCCGGTAGCTCTCTCCATTAAAGGAGTCCGACGATGAAGCGATTCCTGCTCACTTTGGCCGCCTTCGGTGTGGCCGCCGCGGCCGCCAAGGCGGCCAACCCGGTCGTTGTCATGGAGACGTCGATGGGGCCCATCAAGATTGAACTCTACGAGGACAAGACCCCGATCACGGTCAAGAACTTTCTCTCGTACGTGGATGACAAGTTCTACGACAACACCATTTTCCACCGGGTCATGGGCAAGGAAAACTCCCGCGACGACTTCATGATCCAGGGCGGCGGGTTCACGACGGACAAGAAGGAGAAGAAAACCAAGGCCCCGATCAAGAACGAATCCGGCAACGGGCTGAGCAATACCCGCGGCACGATCGCCATGGCACGGACCGACGACCCCGACAGCGCCACCGCCCAGTTCTTCATCAACATCGCCGACAACAGCCGCCTCGACCACTACCGGGGCGGCTACGCGGTGTTCGGCAAGGTGATCGACGGGATGGACGTGGTGGATAAGATCAAGGCCGTCAGGACCGGCCGGGCCACCCTCGAAACTCCGGCCGGAGCGCTCCCGGCCCCGAATGTTCCGACGGAAAATGTCATCATCAAGTCGGTGCGGCGCGCTGATGGGAAGTGACGATTGAACGCGGGCCGTGCCCGCCGGTCGGGACCAGCGGGCATTCTTCTCATCCCATCGCCGGCTCGATCACGGCCGTCATCGATCCGCGGCAGCGGTCCAGCAGCGGGTCGGGGCCATAGGCATGGATTTGTTCCTGCTTCAGCTCCGCGTGCTCCCGGCTGGTCGTCAGGACCACCGCCCGGCCGGTGCGGTCCACCTGCTCGGCGAGCTTGAACCCCTTCTCCACCGGGTAGCCGAAGAGCTCCTTGAGCATCCGCACGACGTACTCGTAAGTATGGTCGTCGTCGTTGAGCAGGATGACGTTGTACGGCGGTTGCCGACGGACTTTCTCCTTTTCCCGGGGGACGACTTTCGGCTCGGGCAGCGTGGTCGGCTCGCTCATGCCCCGTCTCCGGACACCACTTGTCGCTCCGCGACGATGAAGGCCGAGCTATTATAACCGAGTCCGGCCGGCGGGTGCAGCCACGAGTCATGTCTGGGCAGGCGACGCTTCGGCCGGGCCGCTGGCGGAGGCGTCGAGCCGGCCAAAGCAGACCAGTGCAATGTCGTCGTTCTGCGGCCGGCCCGCGGCGTGGCGGCGGACGGCATCCAACAGATGCGTGCCGACCGCGTCCGGCCGGACAAGGCCCTTGCCGATCGCCGAGTCACCGAGAATCGCATCGCGGACGCCGCGCAGCGCGAACGCCTGATTCTGCATGTTCAGCGCGTCCGTCACGCCATCCGTATACAGAATCAGGCTGTCGCCGGGCTGGAGGGCGACCTCGGCGGCACCGTACTGGCAGCCTTCCGTCAGGCCCAGGGGCGGCCCGCCCAGTTCGGCGTCAATCGCGTCCACGAGCGTGCCGCTGGACGGGCAGAACAGTAGCGGCGGCATGTGCCCGGCGTTCAGGACTGTGACGGTGTGTTTACCCGGGTCGAGGACCGCCGCGGCGAACGTGACGAACCGGTCCATGTTCCCGGCAAGGAATAGTTGGGCAAGAACGTCGTTCAGCGTCGCCACGCCCCGAACCGGGTCGCCGCCGGCCAGAAGCAGGCTGGCGCGGGCCTCCGCCGACAACTTCGCCATGAGCAAGGCCGCCGCAACGCCCTTCCCGGCCACGTCCCCGAGCAGGATGGCTAACCGGCCGTCGGTGAGTGGGATGAAGTCGTAGTAGTCGCCGCCGATGGTCAAGGCCGACTTGTACTGCGCGTAAAACTGGTAGCCGTCGACCTCCGGCAGCCGCTGTGGCAGGAACGCCCGCTGGACCGACTCGGCTAGCTCGACGTCACGCTCGATCCGCCCGCGCTGCACCGCCTCTTCGTGCAGCCGGGCCAACTCCAGGGCCACCGACGCCTGGTTGGCCACGCCCAGGAGCAGTTTCAGGTCGTCCTGGGTGAACTTCTTGCTGCGGTCCTGCGTGTCGAGTTGGATGACGCCGAACGGCTGGCCCTCGCTGTTGACCAGCGGCGCACACATCACCGAACGGATCTTGAAATCGAGTACGCTCTGCGACAGGGCGACGCGCTTGTCCTGGGAGGCGTCCTCGCTGAGGAACGCGGTGCC
>DASXAN010000417.1:0-3328 GCA_036406755.1 Gemmataceae bacterium | reverse complement strand
GGCCGCGTTGGACGACGTCATCGACGGGGCCGCCTGCCGGATCGACGTCTACATGTACCTGTGGGGCAGCGACAACATCGGCTGGCACGTCGCCCGCAAGCTGGCGGCCAAGGCGGGGTCGGACCTGCCGGTGCGTGTGCTGGCCGACGGCGGCGGCCAGCTCCTCCACGGCGAGCCGAAGGACGCGAGCGCCAATGAGGTGAACGAAACCCTCTGTTGGCTCAGCCGACAGCCGCACGTGCAGGTCATCCGCGAGCGGAACAGCGGGTTCCGGTTCGACCACCGCAAGCTGGTCGTCGCCGACGGCCGGATCGCGTGGGACGGCGGCCGGAACTTCGTCGATGCGGCCTTCTTCAAGGACCACGACCTGTCGTACACGCTGAGCGGTCCGCTGGCGGCCGAGTGTGCCCGGCAGTTCGACGAGAGCTGGCAGTTCCAGGGCGGCGGCCCGCCGGCCCGCCCAGCTCCGGCCCCGACCGACGCGCCGGCACCGAACGCCCTGGCCCGGCTGGTCCGCACCCGGCCGATCGACCACTCCCTCGCCCGCATCCTGTACCAGGCGGTCGAGAAGGCCCGGCACCACGTCTACGTCGAAAACCCGTACTTCGGCGACAACCATCTGCTCTACCTGCTCGCGCAGGCCCGGCAGCGCGGCGCCGACGTGCGGGTGGTGCTGACCGTCCACAGTGACAGCCCGCTCTACGACCGGTCGAACAAGGTGATGGCCAACCGGCTCTTGGCGGCCGGCTGCCGCGTGTACCTCTACCCCGGCATGACGCACGTCAAGGCGCTGGCGGTGGACGGCGTCTGGGCCTACACGGGCACGGGCAACTTCGACAACCTGAGCCTGCGGCACAACCGCGAGCTGGGCGTCGCCGTCAGCGACGGACCGTTCATCGCCGAGTTCGAGGACCGGCTGTTCCACGCCGACTTCAACCCTGAATGGGAGCTGACCGAGCCGCTGAACCTCTCGCCGCTCGACTACCTGTACGAGATGATCGCGACCAGCACCGCCTGAGGTACACCATGACCCGCCGACTCCGACCGCTCCGGGCCCTGGTCCTGGCGTTGGTGATCGCGCCGCCGGCCCGGGCCCAGTTCGGCAAGGACTGGCTGAAGCCGGAGCTGGTCCACGAGGGACTGTGGCGCGGCCGCGCGCCGTACCGGCACCGGCACTACGAGCAGATCAAGCCGCTGGGGGTGCGGACGATCCTCGATATCCGCGGCAACCAGCCGCTGGCGTCGACCCGGGAGCAACGGCAGGCCGAGCAGCACGGCCTGGAGTACCGGCACGTGCCGATGGGGTTCCGCCCACTGCGCGACGGTAGCGGCGACCGGGTGATCGCGGCCATGCAGGACGTGTCGGCCTACCCGATGTACGTCCACTGCAACATCGACCGGGACCGGACCAGCGCCGTCATCGGCGTGTATCGCATCTGGGTGCAGGGGTGGAATCCGGAGGCAGCGGAGCGGGAGGCGCGGTCGTTCGGCATCCGGCGGTATTTCGTCGGGCTGAACCGCTACCTGCGGGCCGCGGGCGGGTGACTTGCCGCTTGCGGCTGTGCGGGCCCGCATGGCCGTAAGCGGCGAATTCCGAATCGATCGAACGCGCCGAGCGGGGCGGAAGTAACGACTACGGTCGCGGTCGAGAATGCCCGCACCCGTTGGGTCCCGCTGGCGCGCCGGCCGTCGCCGGGTATCGTTGGGGAGAACTCTGAAGAGGACGGTTTCGCCAGGACGGCTCCCCTCGGGAGGCCCGACGATGGCGACCGACATGAAACTGGGGCTGGTAGTCGGCGTGGCGGTGGTGCTGGCCGTGGCGGTGATCTACTTCCCCAAGGCCGGCAAGTCGGACCGGACGAATGCCGTGGTGCCGTCGCTGCCGGCGGCGACCCGAGGGGCCGAGTCCGCCATGCTCCCGTCCGGCCGCTAGGCCGCCTGCGGCATTAGTGCTCGATCCACATCCAGTCCGGCGGCGTGGCCTCGTACTTGGAGTACACCTCATCCCGGTCGATCGGCTCGTGCCCCAGCCCGGCTGCGGCGAACTCCCGCTCTAGCAGGTCCGCCACGCCCGCTTCGACCAGGTACTGCCGGCTGATCCGATCGCCGTCGGAGCCGAACTCCGTCGTCTCGGCATACACGCGCTCGAACTCGGCCGGGTGGTTCCGCAACATGTGTGTCCAGAACTTGCTCAGCCGGGCGGCGAAGACGGCCTGGGCCTCGCCCGGCTCGGACACGACGGTGATGCACAGGTACTCGTCCATCGGCAGCCCCCACAACCCGGTCGTCCGGTCGGGGTCATCATAGGGACGAGAAGTCCGGCTGTGCCGGGTGTAGCGGTTGGACCGGTCGCGGGAGTCGGCGAAGGTGGGAAAGGCAAGCCGGCGGAGTGGCGGACCGCCTGACCGGCGGCGTACGATCGAAGTTCGCCCGGGCCGGAGGACCGCCGATGCCCCGCACGCTCATCCACCTGCTGGTGTGCACGTCCACTCTCGCGGCGCCGGCCGCCGCCAGCGCCGCCGACGGCCCGGAGTTGACGCCGCTGGTCGGCCCGACGCTGCCGATGCCGGCGCCGGTCCCGCCGCTGGTGGGACTGCCGCCCGGGCCGGTCAGCTTCTACCGGCCCAACCGCATGGACGTTTGGCAGAACTACGCCGTGGACCGGACCGGCCACTGGCGGCCGCGGGTGGCGCTGACCCCGGTGGGGACGTTCTACATGTACAACGGCGCGCCGTACCCGCTGCTGCCGATCAAGCAGATGGACGTGCTGCCGTACATTCTGGACTGAGGGTCAGTTGAAGAACCCCAGCCAGAAGCTGAAAATCTGCTGCTTGTCGTCGGGCCCCTTGACGATCGGGAACCCGAAGTCCAGGGCGATCGGCACCGGGCCGAACATCGGCACCTGGATGCGGGCGCCGAACCCGGCCGTCACCCGGTAGTCCCGGATCTCCACCGACCGCTCGACCGTCCCCGAGTCCACGAACCCGACCAGGTACAGCTTGTCGCTGGCCACCACCGGGATCTGGTACTCGGCGCTGTTCAGCCAGGCGAACGTCCCGCCGACGTTCAGCCCGTCCACGTGCGGCCCGACGCCGCGGAACTCGAACCCGCGGAGGCTGCGGAACCCGCCGGCGTAAAACCGCTCGTAGATCGGCGTGTCCTCGCCGGCGAACAGCGCCTGGGTGCGGAACGCCAACACGTGCCGACCGCTACCGTCCGGCCGCTGATAAGTGGTGAAGTACTTCGACCCCTCGACGCTGAACAGCGGGAATGTGTAGCTGCCCCAGCACTGCTCGTAGCCGAGTTCGATCTGGCTGCCCTCCGTCGG
>DASXAN010000416.1:0-4804 GCA_036406755.1 Gemmataceae bacterium | reverse complement strand
CCTCCCCCGAGGCGGTCAAGCGCGGGTGGTGCGGAGAATGTAATCCCCCGCCGCGGTCGCGCACGGCGGCCGGGCGGTGTGACAGGTGGAACTGCCGAACGGGCGCAGGTTCGGGTCGGGCTAGGATTTAGTATGGAGACGCCGCGCGGGGGACGCAAGGGTAATTAGAAAAGAATGAGGACGGTGTCGGCGATTCCCGCCGGGGCGAACGGAAGGGTCGCAGCGGTCGTTCGATGTCCGATCGCTCAGCGCCGGGCCTCGGGATTGGCGATGCCCAGGAGCTGCGCCGCCTCCGTCCGGAACCGGGGCAGGTCCGGCGGGGGCCACCTCGTCTTCGCCATCCGCTCGGCCGCCGTGCCGTACCAGCGGCGGGCCGTCTCGTGCTCGCCCAGCTGCCAGTGGGCCATCGCCAGGAAGAAGGCGTTCGCCGCGGTCGCCTTGGCGGGGTCCGGTTCTTCGGCCTTCTCAAGTGCCGCGACCGCGTCCGCCCACCGGCCGGCCCGGTAGTGGGCGACGCCCAGCGTGCCCCAATTCTCCGCGTCCTTCGGATCGAGTTGGACGGCCTCCTTCGCCAGTTCCATGGCCCGGGGCACGTCACGGAACTTCGGGTCGTCGGCCGTGGCGAGCAGCCACGCCAGAGCGGTCAGCGTGCCGACCGTGATGCTGTGCCCCGGCTTCAGGACGCGCCGGCCAAGCGCCAGGGTCTGCTCGTACAGCGTGCGGGCCTCCTCTAGCCGACCCTGGTGAGATAGCACGCGGGCCAGCAGGTGCATGGAGATGAGCGTCTCCGGGTGCTCCGGCTTGAGGACGCGGGTCCGCAGCCGCAGCGCCTCTTCCTGAAGTTGGCGGGCCTCGTCGAACCGTCCCTGGGCGTCCAGGGCGTGGGCCAAGGCGCTCATCGTCCGCGCCGTCTTGTAATGCTCGGGGCCGAGGACGCGCCGCTGGACGTCGAGGGCTTCCCGGAACAGCAGGGTGGCCTCGTCCGGCCGATCGATCTGGGCCAGGAGGTGAGCCAGGTTGTACAGCGACCGCAGCGTCTCGGGGTGGTCCGGCCCGAGGACGCGGCGCTGGAGTTCCAGCGTTTTCTCGAGCAGGTCGCGCGCCTCCTCCTTCCGGCCCTGGCTGGACACCACGGCGGCCAAACCGCTCATCGACTCGAGTGTACCGGGGTGTTCCGGGCCGAGGGCCCGCCGCCGGGCTTGCAGCGTCCGCTCGTAAAGCGCGCGGGACTCGTCGAGCTTGCCCTCGTCGAGCAGCACTCCGGCCAGAAGGTTCATCGTGGTCAACGTGTGGCGATGTTCCGGGCCCTGGACGCGCCGCCGCAGTTCCAGCGTCTGCTCGGCTAACTTGCGGGCATCCTCCGTCCGGCGGAGGTTCCGGAGCGCGTTCGCCAGGTTGTGCATCGACGTGATCGTGACGGGATCCTCCGGCCCGAGCACGCGCCGCTGGAGCTGCAAGGCCATGTCGTGGGTCTTGCGGGCTTCCTCGAACCGGCCCAGGGCGGACTGGACCAGGCCCAGGTTGTTCATCGTCCCGAGCGTTTCCGAGTCCTCCGGCCCCAGGGCCTGCCGGTTGAGGGCGAGCGCCCGCTCGGTCTGCCGCAGCGCCGGCCCGAACTCCCCCAGGTGCCAGTAGCTCAGGCCCATCGTGTGCCGGATGTACGCCTCCGCGGCCGGTTGGCCGGCGAACGCCTCGGCGATCTCCGGCTCGGCCTTGTCGATTGCCGCGCGGATCGTCGCGTCCTTGCCCAGCCCGCCCTCCTCGTCCTTCGGCCGCACGGCCTCGAGCACGTGGTCCCGGAAGAAGGCGAGCACCGCCCGGGCCTTGGCCTCCTTGGCCTGGGCGGTCGTCTTGGCCGCCGACTCCGCGGACGCGGCGGTCTGGGCGTCGTGCTTCGCCCCGTAGGCGACGGCCGCCTGCCAGGAGGCGACCCCGGCCCCGACCAGCAGGGCGGCCGCCAGGGCCATCGTCCGTCGGCGGGCGCGGCGCTCGGCCGCCGCCCGGCTGTCGGCGGCGGCCCGCTCGACCTCGGCCCGCCGCAGCCGCTCCTGGGCCGAGGCCAGGTGGGCGGTCATGGCCCGGGCCACCTCCCCGCCGTCCGCCGGCCGGGCGGCGCGGTCGGCGGCCAGGCACCGCTTCGCCAAGTCCCGCAGGGTCGCATCGGCCGCGCAGGCGTCCAGCCGGGCGTGCGCGTCCGCCAGGTCCCCCGCCGCGGCCCGCCGGTAGACCTCTTCGGCCGAGTCGGCGGCGTACGGCGGCAGGCCGGTCAGGATTTCGCAGAGGATGCCGCCGAGGGCGAACACGTCGGCCCGCGGGTCGATCAGGGCGGCGTCGCCGCGGGCCTGCTCCGGCGGCATGTAAGACGGCGTCCCCATCAGGGCGCCGCTGTGCGTCAGATGAGCGGGCAGCGGGCAGCGGGCAGCGGGCAGCGATGCAGAAGGGCTGGTTTCGCTGCCCGCTGCCGCCTGCCCGCTGCCCGCTATCTTTGCGAACCCCCAGTCCATGACCTGGACCTCGCCGAACGCGCCGACCATGACGTTGGACGGCTTGAGGTCGCGGTGGATCACCCCCTTGCTATGGGCGTACGCCATCGCCTGGCACACCTGCTCGAAGACGCCCAGGAACCGCGGCAAGTCGTGGGCCGGGTCGGGCCGGTCGCACAGCAGCGCGGCCAAGGTGTGGCCCTCGACCAGCTTCATGGTGATGTACGGCCGACCGTCGGCGGATCGGCCCAGCTCGTACACCGGGACGATCGCCGGGTGCTGCAACTGGCTGCCCACCCGGGCCTCGGCGACGAACCGGCGGCGGGCGTCCGGCCGGTCGCGGTAGGTGTCCCGCAGCACCTTCACGGCCAGGTCGCGGCCGAGCAGCCGGTCACGGCCGCGGTAGACGACGCCGATGCCCCCGTGGCCGACCTCGCCGAGTAACTCGTACCGGGCCGGGCCGGCGTCGGGTTGATCCCCGGCGGCCGCCGGCTCGCCGGACCAGGGCGTATCCCGGGCGTCGGCGGTCACACGCTCCCGTGTGCTGTCGGCCGCCGCGGACATCTCGTCACCGACCGATTCGACCACCGCCCGGTCGCCGGGGAATTGCGGCAGGTAGTCGCCGGCGTGCGGCTCGTCCCCGGCGCGGCGGCGGTAATCCCAATCCAGGAGCAGCAGTTGCCGCAGCAGCGCCGACCGGATCGGCCCCGCGGCCCCGGCGAGGAAGGTGGCCGGGTCCGGCCGGCGGCCGGACTTCCACGCCGCTTCGAACTGGTCGCAGGCCCGGTCGATCTGCCGCGCCTCGGCCGCCGACAGCGAAGGGCGGGTCGGGCTGTCGCTCATGGCCGCGGCTCCTGGCTCCAGATGATGCGGATCGTCTCCAGCTTGCGGGCCACCGTCCGCCGCGAGCAGTCCAGCCGGTCGGCGATCTCGTCGGCCGTCAGCCCCTCCATCTTCCAGACGGCCACTTGGCGGAGGGTGTCGTCGCCGAGCACGTCGAGGAGCCGCCCGTACTCCTCGGCGACCTGGGCGGCGAACTCGGGGCTCGGCTCGTCGCCGACGACCTGCTCGATGCCGGCCTCGTCCGACGCGTCCGGCCCGGGGGACATCCGCGATTCGCCCTGGAGTGTGCCACCGCCCCGCCGCTTGGCGTGCTCGCGGGCCAGCTGGTCCACGGCCTTGCGGGCGGTGATGACGACCAGCAGCTTCCACAGGTTGTCCCGGTCGTCGAGCTGGGGAAAGCGGCCGCCGGCGACGCCGCGGAAGAAGCTGTGGAAGGCGCTCTGGACGACGTCTTCCTCGTCGGCCGCCCGGCGGCGGGCGGTGCGGAGTTTCTCCCGTGCCAGACCGACGAGGCGGCGGTGGTATCGCTCCCAGAGCGGCTGGGCGGCGGCCGCGTCCCCGCCCTTCAGGGCGGTGACCCAGCGGGTGACCGAGCCTTCGCCCGACATGGGGTCCTCAGGGCGGTGCGAGTTCGGACCAGCGGCCCCATTATCGGGCCGGCGGCGGCCGGCCGCAATTCTTTTCCCGCCGTGTCACACCTCCGAGCCGGCTGCGGATGGGCCAGATAGGCGGGGCACCCGCGGGGCGGGTCGATCGCCGCGGCCGGAGCACGGAGAACTGCCATGACGCCGTCGCAATACGCGGGCCGTTATCAAGACCTGCAGGTCCCGATCGTCGTGGACGACAAGGTCGTCCGCTGGGAGTCGGTCTGGCTGGGCAAATACCTCCTGATCACCCAGGTCAAGCCGAAGACGGTCTGGGACGGCAACCACGCCAACAACTCGGCGGCCTTTGACGCTCTGTTGGGCAAGCTGTGGGACCACTTCGGCAGGAATAACGACAAGAAGGCAACGCTCACCGCTCACTTCAAAGACGCCGACGGCACCACCGAGCACGTCGAGTTCAACACGTGGGACGACCTCTGGTACTACGCCCGCAAGGCGATCGAGGGGAAGTGTAGCCCGGAGGAGGCGACCATCACCCTCCAACTGGCCGACCGGTTCGGGCTGCTCAAGGGCCTCGACTTGCAGGGCTACTGCGACAAGTACCTGGGCCTGGACTGCAACGGGTTCGTCGGCAACTACCTGGTCCACGGCCTCCGCGGCGGGGACTGGGACGCCGAGCCGCCGGGGACCGACTACCTGGCCAACAAGCTCATCCCCAACATCGTGCGGCAGGATAAGCCGGTCAACACCGTTGAGGAGCTTGTGCCGGCGAACATGTACACGTTCGCCATGGTGAACGACAGCGGGGTCGTGGTCCCGGGGGGCGGCGAGCCGGCCGGGCACATCTTCATCACCAACCCCGGAGCGAAGTGG
>DASXAN010000415.1:0-3635 GCA_036406755.1 Gemmataceae bacterium | reverse complement strand
GTTCGCCCTCCCGGCCGGGGAGGTGGCCGCCGTGCTGAACGCCCACCACCCGCTCGTCGCCTTCGCCGACCCGCCGGCGGACGGCGAGACATCCCTGCGGTTCCGGGACTGCCCCGAGCTGGCCGCGGCGCTCGGCTCGTTCGGGGTGTACCGGGTGGCGTCCGCCGCCGAGTTGGAGCAGCCGCCGACGCCGGCCGCCCTGGGCGATCTGTCCGAGGTCGAGCGGGAGCAGGTGGCGTACTGGGAGCCGCAGCGGGTCGGGGACGTGGTGTTCAACTGGTGGGGCTGAAGTGGTAGCGTGGAAGCCGACGCCGCGCCCGACCGCGGCGGCAGCAAGGCGTCGCTGGCGTCACGCCCCCCGCGCCGCCGCGGCAGGTGAGCCGGACGTTCGGCGGCAGAAAGGCGTGCGGATGATACCCGGTGATCCGATGGCAGGCGTGCGGGCCGCACGGGCCGAAGCGGCTCGCGTCCGCGCCGCAGAGGAGGCGGAGGAAGAAGCCATGACGCCGTACACGGCCGCGGCGCCGGGCGCCGAGTGGGAGTTCAAGATCATCCGCTCCGTCGCCAGGCAGTTCGGCAACCAAGACGTGCGCGAGCGCGTCCTGGCCGACGAGCTGCGGGCGGGCTGGGTGCTGGTCGAAGTCTTCGACGACGCACGGATTCGACTCAAGCGGCCGCGCCCCGCACGTCCCCCGGAAGCGATCGAGGGATACGACCCGTACCGGACTCAGATCCCGTATCACCCGGTGCCCGCCACCCCGGCCCAGAAGGCGATTGGCCGCGTTCTCCTCGCCGGCCTGCTCGCGGGCGGGGTGGTGGCCACGCTTTACGCCGCAGGCGTACTGCGCTAGGAGATCGCGAGGGCACGCCGAACCTCGCGCTGAAGCCGACCGCGGGAAAAGGAGAGGAAGAGGGGGCATTCATCTTTTCATATTTTGAAAAGATGAATGCCCCCTCTTCTTACTTCTGGTGCGCTTGGCCCGGGTTGGAATGGAGCGCATGGCGGCAGCACCTTCTGGAAAAATCGTTGCGTGCGTTCCCTACGACGGTAAACTCTAGCTACCGTTGTTGCAGTCGAGGCCGATGGGCTGACAAATCTGGGGCAACCCGGAGTCTGACCATGTCGCTCACCCCGTCAGGTCCGGCGGGCCGTCCGCCGGAACCGTCGCCGGTTCCTCCGCCCACCCAGGCAACCGGCCCGGCCCCGGTTCACCCGTGGCAGCCGCCGTGGTCCCGCTGGTTGCGAGCCTTGTGCGCCGGAGTTGTCGTCGCCGCAGCCGCGGCAACCGCGGCGTGGTTCGTCATTCCGACTTCCACGTACATCGCCCGGACGCTGATCCGCGTACCGCCGTCCAGGCCGTACCTGTTCCTAACCGCGGAGCCGATACCATCCCTCGAGGAACACCAACGGAGGCAGGTCGCCCTCGTCAAGAGCCGGATGGTCCTCAACGCGGCACTCAAACGGCCCGGGGTGGCGGAGTTATCGATCGTTCGATCCCGGCCCGAGCCCGTCGAGTGGCTGGAGGAAGTGGTCCGGGCCGATTTTTCAGTGGCCCCCTCGGTCTTGCGGATCACGGTTGCCGGGGACAACCCGGCCGATCTCAAGGCGCTGGTGACTGCCCTTCGGGAGGCCTACGTGGCGGAGGTCGTCGGCAAGGTTCGGGCTGAACGCAATAAGAGACTGGAGTTCATCGAAAAGATGCACCTCGAATACGCGGACAAACTGCGCGCCAAGCGGGCGGCCGACGCGGAACTGCGCGCCAGGCGGAGGCCCGAAGTGGAAATGATCCGCGCATTCCTCCAGATGCAATTAACTCGGTTCGAGCGCGAACTGGTCGAGACCAAAGTGGCGGTCCTTCGGACCCAGGCGGAACTGAAGGCGCTTCGGGCCGGGAAGGCGGCGGGCGACGCCGTCGGTCGGCTGGAAACGCGTCTCGCCACCGACGTGGCGACTCAGACGGATCTCACGGAGCAGGTTGACGCGACCCGACAGAACATTCTGAAGATTCTCAGGAACACCAACGAAGAGCCGCAGTACGACGGCGGCGGCAACGAGCTGGCCGTGCTCGAGGAGATGACGAAGCGGATCGCCGACGAGGAGTCGAAACTCCGGTTCGAGCTCCAGATTCCGGATTCGGTATTTGTCCTTGAAGAAGCGACCGTTGAAGAGACGGTGGATGTCAAGCGGCTCGTGACGGTCACCGGCGGCGCGTTCGTCGGGACGTTCGCCCTGGTCGTCCTGGGGATCGCCTGGTCGGACTCCCGTGCGCGCCGGATCGACCCGCGGGCGAACGTCTGAGTCACTTTTGGCTGAGGGGTTGGCCCGCAACCGGGGGAGGCGGAAGCGGGGACACTCATCTTTTCCAAATATGAAAAGATGAGTGTCCCCGGCTCTTTTCCTGGCGCCGCATCAGCGCCAGTCCACGCCGTAGATCATCTTGCCCTTTTCCGAACGCACGACCTTGGCGTTGCCGCCATCCGCGTCGGCGACGATGAGGCGCGACTCGAACTTCTTCAGGTCCGCCGGATCGAGCGGCCGAACGGTGCCGATGACGTAGACGATGTGCTTGCCGTCCGGCGCCCAGGCACACGCCGGTATTTCGGCATTCTCCGGGATGCCGGCCACCGGCTTGAGCACGCCGGGCTTGTCGACGTCGATCACACACGGTTTGCCGCCGTGCGTGACGAGCGCCCGCCGGCCGTCGGGCGAGAGGCTTTCGGCCGAGGCCCAGCCGTCCGGATTCGCCAGGAGTTTTTCCTCGGTGCCCGCGGCCGTCATGAGATGAACGGATTTCGGTTGCCAGTCGGCCCCGGTGCCGACCGCCGTCGCCAGGAATAGCTTGCCGTCGCGCGTTTGATCGGCGACCAAATGATGCGTCAGCACGTTCAGGCGGGTCGCTCGCTTGCCCTTCACGTCGACCTTGAAGTGGCGAACCTCGGCGTTCGTGGGGCCGCCGAGATTCACGTGCAATTCCTGACCGTTGGGCGACCAGAAGAACTGGATGTAGCCGCAATCCTCCTTCAGCTCGATCCTGGTGCCGAAACCCTTTTCGTCGAGCGCCCGCACGCAGATGACGGGCAGCTCCTTGGCGTCGGTAGTCCAGAAGGCCAGCGACCTTCCGTCGGGCGACAGGTGGGCCACGGCGGCGGCCGTCGGCGGCAGCTCGATGCGGCGTTCGTTCTTGCCGTCGGGGTCCATCAGGTAGAGTTCGCCGTCGCAGGCGTACAGGATGTGGCCGGGACCCGCGGGCTGCGGCACGGCGGCCGGCGCCGGCGCGGGTTTCGCCGGCGGGTCGTCGGCCCGGGTGAGGTTCCGCGCCGGCCAGAGCGTGCCCGAGCCCACGATGGCTACGAGGGCGACGAGCAACGCCAGGTGTTTCAGCTTGTTCAACAGCATCATTCGAAATACCTCCCGCGATAACGTGGCAACCGTTTCCGACACCGGACCAAGTCTGGCCAGCCGCGCCGCCGCGTTCGCCAGGGCCGGGCCGACGGCGGCGGCCGGCCGGGCACTGCCGAACAGGATCGCCAGCGCACCCGCCGGCAGGGCGACGCCCCGGCCACGCAACCGGCGGGCGAGCACCTTGCGCGCCTTCCCCAGCCGGCTGGAGAGCGTCCCCTCCGGGACGCCGAGC
>DASXAN010000414.1:0-2061 GCA_036406755.1 Gemmataceae bacterium | reverse complement strand
CTCCCCCCCGGCTCGCCGCTAAACGGTCAACCGAGTCGCGCCTTGCCCTCGTCGAGGATCGCCTTGGTCGCCGTCGCCCCGATGCGGGTGACGCCGATGGCCCGCACGGCCAGGACCCGGTCGAAGTTCCGCACCCCGCCGGCCGCCTTCACCTGCACGTGCGGCGGCGAGCACCGGCGCATCAACCGCAGGTCGTCGTCGGTCGCACCGCTGTCGCCGTAGCCCGTCGAGGTCTTGACGAAGTCGGCCCCGACCTCGCCGCAAATGCGGCACAGCCGCTCCTTGTGCTCGTCCTTGAGATAGCAGTTCTCGAAGATCACCTTAACAATCGCCCCGCCCTGGTGGGCCACCTTCACGACCGCCCGGATGTCCTCGGCCACGTACACCCAGTCGCCGCTGAGCACCTTGCCGATGTTGCAGACCATGTCGAGCTCGGTCGCCCCGTCGTCCATCGCCCGCTCGGACTCGAACGCCTTGACGTCCGTCCGCGGCGACCCGTGCGGGAAGCCGATCACCGTGCACACCTTCACGTCGGAGCCGGTCAGCACGTCGGCCGCCCGGCGGACGTAGTACGGCTTGATGCACACCGACGCCACGTCGTACGCCCGGGCCACCTGCAACCCGGCCTCCATCTCCGCGTCGGTCAGGTTCGGTTGGAGCATCGAGTGGTCGAACATCTTGGCGATGTCGCGAAACGTATAGTCGGCCATCGGCGGGGTCCTCGGCGGGTCGGCATAGGTTCGCGGGCTTGCCGGGCTTGCCCCGGCCGCAGCCGGCGGGCGGGCCGCATCGCGGGTCGGCTTGGCGCGGCCGTCCGGTGTGGTATATCCCGCACGCCGCGCAGTGGCCCCTGGCGGCGGGTCGCTTGGAGGCCGGCGGCGGCAGTGACGGCTGTTGCGGCACCACAGCGGGGGACGATGATTCCGGGGGCGATCGCATTTCGGGACGGAGACAGGTCATGCGACGGGCCGCATTCCACATCGGCGGGCTGGTCGGGTGGCTGGGGCTGGCCGGCGGGCTGTTGGCCGCCGACACGAAGGACGCGACCGTGCGGGTGCCGACGGCCGAGGTCCGCGGCGGCCGCAGCGAGATCTTCCCCATCACCGGCTACCTGCGGCAGGGCCAGTCGGTCCACATCGAGCGCGAGGAGGACGGCTACTACGCCGTCGTCCCGCCGCCGGGTTCGTCGAGCTGGATCGAGGACCACGCCCTGCAATTCCCGGCCGGCAACGGCCCGCGCCGCGGCACGACCGCGGTGGTCCTGATCGAAGGCGCACAGGTCCGGCTCGGCAGCGGCCAGGTGCCGAAGCCGCTGCCGTACGAGACGGTGCGGCTGAACCGCGGGACGATCGTCCGCATCAGCGGGGACAAGGCGTTCGCCGAGGGCAAGGAGTGGTGGCGGATTCAGCCGCCGCCGACGGAGGTGCGGTACGTCGCCAAGGATGCGGTCGCCGTGCAGACCTCGACGGTCGTCTCGTCGTCGCCGGCCGGGACGTCCGGGCCGCCGCAGTCGCTGCCCAACCAGCCGACGCACCGGCTCTGGGTCGAGGCCCAGCAGGCCGAGCGGGTCGGCGACTACGCCAAGGCCGAGACGAAGTACCGGGAGCTGGCCGGCGAGATGGCCCAGCCGGGCGGCGACCACGACCTCGCCATCCGCTGCTACAACCGCATCGAGCAACTGTCCCGGGCGCAGACCGCGACGTGGCCGGCGCGGCAACCGGCGCCGGGGATGCTGGTGAGCGGCCGGCCGGCCGCGGTGACGCCGGCTCCCGCGGCGGCCTCGGGGACGGTGTCGAGTGGCCCCGGCTGGTTGCGGCGGACGGGCATCGTCATCGACGGCAAGCGGGCCTTCGTGCTGGAGGACGACCGCAGCCAGCCGCGATACTACCTGCTGGCCCAACCCGGACTAAACCTGGAGCCGTACGTGAACCGGCCGGTTGAGGTGTTCGGCCCGCTGGTGCAGCGGCCCGACTTGGCCGGCGGCGGCTACCTGTCGGTCAACCGCCTGCACCTGCTGCGGTAACCGGTTAGCCGCGACGCGGAGGCTTGGCGGAGCGGAGC
>DASXAN010000413.1:0-3367 GCA_036406755.1 Gemmataceae bacterium | reverse complement strand
ACCGACACCAACCAGTTCGACTTCTTCCACGACGGCTCGGGGAAGGGCACGTGCTTCTCGGGGAACACGTCCTCGACCTTCGACGACCGTGGGAGCCCGAACCAGGCGGCCCTGTATCCGACTTGCCCGGCCCCCAACAAGGGAACCGGCGACAACAACGGGGATAGCGACCAGGTCGGGGCGCTCGCCACCTATGTGACCAGCGACCCGCCGTGCTCGCAGGAGGACTCCTGGGCGCGGCACTCCCATCCGCCGTTCGAGGAGCGTAAGCCGATCGACACGCGCGACTTCGGGGACTGCTCCTGATGCGCGTCGGGAAGGTCGCCCGGCTGGTGACGGCCGCAGCCGCGATCGCGGTCATCGCGATCGCGGCCGTCGGCGCCGCGAGTGGACACGAGGCCAAGGTCGCGCCCAAGGTCGTCCAGGTGAAGGACGACCTCTACACGCCCGTGAGCGTCTCGCTCGTCAAGGGCCATTCCGTCAAGTGGAAGTGGGTCAACACGATCCACACGCACAACGTGCGGCTGAACAAGGCGCCCGCCGGGGTGAAGAAGTCCAACTTCGCCTCGCAGAACTCGTCCAGCCCGACGTACACTTTCACCCGCAAGTTCACCAAGGTGGGGACGTATCACTTCATCTGCAGCATTCACCCGACGAAGATGCAGATGGACGTGAAGGTCCACAACTGAGACCCGCGCCCGCAGGGCGCTAGCCCATATGGACCCGACGCAGTTCGATCGCCGACACCTCCTCGCCGGCGGCGGGGCCGTCTTCTTCTGCACGCTCGCGGGCCACAAGCTCTCGATGGACAAGCCGGCGAACCTGCCGAAGCTCGCCTCCGGGGTCCCCGTTCCCCCGGCGGTGTCCAAGGCTGACCGCGCGGGGAAGGCCGGCGCGACCGAAGCGGCGGCGAGCCAGAAGGCCGGAACCCGCCAGTACTGGATCCGCGCGGAGAAGGTGCGGTGGAACATCGTCCCCACACACCGCGACCAGATGATGAACCACCGGGTCAAGGGCAGGACCGGCTTCGACGCGTACGCCTACCGCCGCTACACGGCGAACTTCGGACGGCCCATGGGCCCTCCCACGATCCCGGGCCCCCTCATCGAGGCCAACGTGGGCGACCAGGTAGTGGTGCACTTTCAGAACCGGGTCGACGTGCCGACGACGATGCACCCGCACGGGATCTTCTACAGCGAGGAGATGGACGGCGCCTACAAGGGCGCGTTCACCGACCCAGGGGGCTTCGTGCAGAAGAACCGCAACTTCACCTATGTCTGGGAGGCCAGGGCGGACTCGGTGGGCACTTGGCTCTACCACGACCACGGCCCCATGGACCCCGTGCCCGTGTTCAAGGGGATGTTCGGGCCGCTGATCGTGCGCGACCCCTCGGCTCCCAACCCGCCCGACAAGGAGTTCTTCCTGGTCATGCACAGCTTCTCGCCCGTCGCGACCGGCCTCAACCAGCAGTTCGCCTGCATCAACGGGCGCGCCTACGCGGGCAACACGCCCACCTTGCGGGCCCGCGTCGGCCAGCGGGTCGCTTTCCACGTGATCGCCCTCGACGACGACTTCCACACCTTCCACCTCCACGGCCATCGCTGGGCGGACACGAGCGGCTACGGGACGCAGGGCAACCCGGGCGCCGGCAAGACGGTGGACACCAAGACGATGGGCCCCGGCGAGTCGTTCACCTTCGAGTTCGTCGAGGACAATCCGGGCCGCTGGTTCTACCACTGCCACGTGTTCAGCCACCTGCACATGGGGATGAACGGGTGGTACATCGTCAGCTGATCCGCGGGCGGCCCCGTCCGGCGACGCTCGTCGGGCTCGTGCTGGCTTTGGCCACGCTCGTGGCCCCCTCGGCCTGGGCGGCCAACCGCCGGGTGGCGATCGGCCACTACCAGTGGTCCAGCCCGCAGATCCAGCTCGACCTGGGCGAGCACGTGACCTGGTACTGGGTGGGCCCCGACACCATGCATTCGGTCACCGGAAGCTCGGCCAACGACGCCGCATTGGACTCCGACTCGGGCAAGGCCACGCCGCGGCACTCGATCGGCGACACGTTCAAGCTCACCTTCAACACCCCGGGCACGTACGACTTCCAGTGCAAGCTCCACCCGACGGTCCGCGGGACCATCCGCGTCTCGTCGGTTCCCGGCGATCCGGACACCGAGGTCGACCCGATTCCGAAGAGCAACGTCGACCTGATCGCTCCCTACGTCGACGGCCTCAGCCTCCGAAGCAGCTCCTTCGGTCGCCGTGGGACCGCGCTCCGCTACGGGATCGACGAGCGGGCGATGCTGGACGCCGAGTACTACCGCCTGGTGCCGCGCCGCCATCGAAGGCACGCTCGCCCGCGTCGCAAGTTCGCCGGCTGGCAGCAGTGGCACGCCCACGTCGGCCTCAATGACGCCAGGTTCGCCAACCGCAGCAAGCACTTCCGGCCCCTCCCGGGCCGCTACGTCGCGACGCTTCGCTTCACCGACGCGAGCAACAACACCGCCCGCCCGCGCCACCTCCGCTTCAAGATCCGCTAGGGATCGTGGCCCGCACCGGGCCGCTGTGCGTTTCAGGGCGGGTAGGGTGAGTTTGCTCGATCTCGCCGAATCCCGAATAGCGTCGAATAGACGAACGCAACTCGGGTCCAGGTGACGGAGGGGTGCCGATTTCCTACCCAGCGCCGTAAACGCTGGGTCCGCGGGCCGCGTGGGTCGGGCCCGTCCGGCGGCCTAGCCCTCGCCGACCGGCGAATAACGCCGCGCATGGCAGCGCAATTCGCCTCTCGCGGCCGGCGCCTGTGTGATTGTGATCACACAGGCAACTATTGTATTGTCAAATGGTTGTGCACGTGCAACCATTGTCCAATGGACGGAACGGCAACGGCAAAGCGGGGGAAGGCAGCGAAGCAGGACGGCGCGGCGACGGACGAGGCCTTGCGGGCGGCACGAGACGTGCCCGCGGCTGACGCCGAGGCCCGCGAGATCGCACGGCGCCTCGGCGCCGTGATGTTCGGGACGGCATCCACGGCCGGCGAGTTCTTCCGCACGCTCGAGGAGAGCGGCCTGACGCTCACCCAGTGCAAGGTGCTGACCGCGTTGGGCGCCTCGGGCGAGCGCGAGCCCCGGGCCGCCAAGGACATCGCCGCCCCGATCGGAGCGTCCCTGCCCACGGTGAGCCGGGCGGTGGACGCGCTGGTGCGCCGCGATTTTGTCCGCCGGGTCGAGGACAGCGAGGACCGCCGTGTCCGGAACCTGGTGCTCACCGACGAGGGCGAGCGCCTCGTGCGCCAGCTCCTGGCCACTCGCATCGACGGGCTCGCCGCCTTCATCGCCGACCTGAACCCCAACCAACGTCGCAAGCTCGC
>DASXAN010000412.1:0-10702 GCA_036406755.1 Gemmataceae bacterium | reverse complement strand
AATTCTGGCGTGACGACGAACGGCCGCGGCGGGATGGCGGCGAGCTGGAATCGGGGGACGAGGTCGGCAGCCGCGAGCGGCGTCGGTTCCGGCTGCCAGCCGCAGGACCAGGCGAGCAGGCCGACGATCTGCTCGGCCCGGACGCCGGCGGCGCGCAACGAGCTGAGCCGGGTGTCGCCGTGCCGCTTCGCCAGCCGCCTGCCGTCCGGGCCGACGACCAGCGGGACGTGGGCAAACGCCGGCGGGGTCAGGCCGAGCGCTCGGTACAGGAGCAGTTGCCGCGGCGTCGAGGACACGAGGTCGTCACCGCGGATGACGACGGTGACGCCGTTGTCCGCGTCGTCGACGACGACGGCGAGCTGGTACGCCGGCGTTCCCTGCGACTTCCAGACGACGAAGTCGCCGCCGATGTCGTCGCGGCCGAGCTGGACGGGGCCGCGGAACAGGTCGTCGTAGGCCGGAACGTCAGCGGCCCGGAACCGCCAGGCGAACGGCCGGCCGGCTAAGGCGGCCGCGTCGGCGACCGAGCGGTGCGAACAGGTGCCGGGGTAGACGACGTCGGCCCCGTCGGGGTACCCGCTTGCGGGTCGGTGCGGGGCGCTGGCCGCCTGCTCGACGTCCGAGCGGGTGCAGGTGCAGGGGTAGACCAGCTCCCGGGCTTTGAGTTGGTCGAGGGCGGCTTCGTACAGGGACAGCCGCTCGGTCTGGACGACCGGGCCGGCGTCCCAGTCGAGGCCGAGCCAGCGGAGGTCGGCCAGGGCCTGCTCG
This sequence comes from Gemmataceae bacterium, assembly GCA_036406755.1. Lineage (GTDB taxonomy): Bacteria > Planctomycetota > Planctomycetia > Gemmatales > Gemmataceae > DASXAN01. The sequence goes on along the minus strand of DASXAN010000412.1, from coordinate 9,934 downwards.
GCCGCCCCCGGCTTGACCCGCGGCGAGTCGATGTCCTCGACCCGCAGGACGACCCGCCCGCCGCCCTGCCGGGCCAGGAGCCAGGCGACGAGGTAGGTGCGGGCGTTGCCCAGGTGCTGGGCCCCGGTCGGGGACGGGGCCAGCCGCGTGACCAGGGGGAGAGTCGATGACATCCGTCGATTCGCTCAGAACGGTCGCCCGCCGGCTGCGGCCGGCGGTCCGCGACACGCTGGTGTACGGCGGGGCGGTGCTGCTGGCCCCGCTCTGGTTGCCGGCGCTCGCCGAGCGGCGGCTGCGGCTGGGCGAGGGCTGGTTCCGAGGGTGCGCCGAACTGCTCAGCCTCGTGCCGGGCTGGCCGGGGGTTTGTTTCCGCCGGTCATTCTACCGGATGACGCTCGACCGCTGCGCGACCGACGTGTCGCTCGGCTTCGGCACCGTGCTGTCGCACCCGGACGCCGAGTTGCACGCCGGCGTCTACGTCGGCCTCCGCTGCACCATCGGCAAGGTCGTGCTGGAGCGGGACGTGACGGTCGGCAGCAACGTGGACGTCCTCAGCGGCCGGCGGCAGCACGACTTCGGCCGCCTCGACGTGCCGATCCAGAAGCAGGCTCAGCAGTACGCCCGGGTACGCATCGGCCGTAACTCGTGGGTCGGCAACAGCAGTGTCGTGATGGCCGACGTCGGCCCGGATTGCGTGATCGGGGCCGGGTCGGTCGTGGTCAAGCCGGTCCCGGCCCGTTCCGTGGCCGTGGGCAACCCCGCAGCCGTCATCAAGGCCCGCACCGCCGCCTGAGTCGCAAGGACGCGCCATGATCTACCTCATGATGTTCTACGTGTACCTGTCGATCCACCGGCCGATGGAGATCTGGAAGCCGCTCGGCGACCTGCGGCCGGAGCTGATCTTCTTCACCCTCATGACCGCGGCGTGGACCGTCTGTGGCAAGCGGGTCCGCTGCCCGGCGCTAGTGGCGGCGATCGCCGGCATGGCGGCGGTGTTCGTCGCGTCGTGGGCCATCAGCCCGTGGGCCGAGAAGGGGGAAACCGTCGTCAAGAACTACACGCTCGTCGTCGTCTTCGCCCTCATCATGGCCACGGCCGTGCGCGACGAGCGGGCGCTGTCGAAGGTCCTGACCGTGTTCATGGTGGTGATGGCGCTGTACATGCTGCATTCGGTCTGGGAGTACAAGAACGGCCGGCACGTCTACCGCATGAGTATCTCCCGCCTCGTCGGCGTGGACACGACCCTCGGCGACCCGAACACGTTCGGGGCGTCGATCGTCTACAGCCTGCCGTTTCTCAGCTACTTCTGGGTCCAGTGGGGCCGCGGCTGGAAGCGGTGGCTGATCGGCCTCTACCTGCTGCTCTCGACCGGGTGCGTGCTGCTGACCGGTTCGCGGTCGTCGCTGTTGGGCATCATCGTCTGGGGCGGGCTGCTGTTGATGCAGACGCGGCACAAGACGCTGGCGGCCGTGCTGCTCGGGTTCATGGCGTGTGCCAGCTGGTTCGTCCTGCCGGACAGCCTCAGGACGCGGTTCGAGACGATCGTCGACCCGTCAGTCGGCCCGGCCAACGCCCAGGAGTCCGGCATGGGCCGCATCCAGGGGCTGATCAACGGCGCCGCGCTTCTCAACCGCTTCCCGTTGACCGGGTGCGGACCCGGGGCGTGGAAACCGGCCACCGGCTCGCCGATCGAGTCGCACAGCCTCTACGGACAATGCATGGGCGAGCTGGGGTTCCCCGGCATCGTCGCCTTCGGCGGGCTGGTCATCACCCTGGCGCTGCACCTGCGGAGGTTGGCCCGACTGACGAAGCCGGCCGACGGCCCGGCCCCGGACGCGAGCATGCATGCCCTGGCCCGGTCGATGCAGGCGTCGCTGTTCCTCTTGCTCTTCCTCGGCATCTTCGGCCATAACTTGTACCGCTACAACTGGGCCTGGTACTGCGCCTTCACCGCCGTCGCCCTGGGCGTCTGCCAGGACCGGCTCCGGCAGGGGGCGTTCGGTTCCGAACCCGACGACGAGGCCACCCACGGATGGGACTACTCGATCTCGCCAGCCGCCGTCTGATCCATCCGCTCTGGGCCCGCCGCGAGGACCGGCGGGCGGCGGCCCTGCGGACCGAGCTGGCCCGGCGGCAGTTCGACCGGCCGGCCGTCGTCCGCGCCCGCCAGGTCGTCGCCCTGCGACGCGTCCTGCAACACGCGGCGACCACCGTCCCGTACTACCGCGACCTGTTCGGCCGCTACGCCTTCCAGCCGGACGACGTCTACTCCGTCGATGACCTGCAATCGCTACCACTGTTGACCAAGACTGCGATCCGCGAGCGCGGCCCCGAATTACTGTCCGACTCCTACCGCGGTCGGCCGCTGACTCGCAAAACGACGTCCGGCTCGACGGGCGTGCCGCTGGAGGTCCAGCTCGACGCCGGCGGGCTGTCGTGGAAGCGGGCCTGCACGCTGCGGGCCGACGAGTGGAGCGGCTGGCAGCGGGGCGGCCGGGTGGCGAAGGTGTGGGGCAACCCCGAGTATCGCCGCCACGGCGTGAAGGGCTGGCTGCGGAACCGCCTCTACGAGCGGGCGATCCACCTCGACACGCTGGACATGACGCCGGACGCCGTGCGGCGATTCGTGGCCCAGCTCAACCGCACCCGGCCGGAACTGCTCTTCGGCCACGCCCACTCCGTCTACCTGCTCGCCGACTTCATCGACCGCCACGGCCTCAAGGCCCACCGCCCGGCCGGCATCATTACGACGGCGATGGTGCTGCACGAATGGCAACGGCGGCGGATCGAGGCGACGTTCGCGTGCCCCGTCACGAACCGCTACGGCTGCGAGGAAGTGAGCCTGATCGCCTGCGAGTGCGAGCGGCACGCCGGCCTGCACGTCAACGCCGACAGCGTGCTGGTCGAGATCGTCCGCGACGGCAAGCCGGCCGAGCCGGGCACGCCCGGGTCGATCGTCGTCACCGACCTGAGCAACTTCGCCATGCCGCTCGTGCGGTACCTGATCGGCGACGTCGGCGTGCTGGCCGACCGGGCCTGCGAGTGCGGCCGGGGGTTCCCGCTCCTGGAGTCGATCGAAGGGCGGGAGGCCGATTACGTCGTGACCGCGGACGGACGGCTGATCTCCGGCATCTCGCTGACCGAGAACTTCGCCGTCCTGGTGCCGGGGGTGGCGCAAATCCAAATCGTGCAAGAGCAGCTGCGGAAGTTCCTGTTCCGCATCGTCCGCGGCGGCGACTGGGGGCCGGCGAGCGAACGCAAGCTCGCCGAGCTGGTGGCCGAACGATTCGGCAAGAACGTCCGGTACGCGCTGGAGTTCGTGGACCTGATCCCGCAGGAGCCGTCGGGCAAGTACCGGTTCTGCATCTCGCACGTGCCGCACCCGAGCGCTGCCGAGGGGGGCCAGATCGCCGCATGACCGCGCCGGCCGTCACCGTCCTCGTCACGTCCTACAACTACGGCCGCTACGTCGGGGCGGCGATGGAGTCGGTCCGCGCCCAGACGGCGGACAACTTCGAGTGCGTCGTCATCGATGACGGCTCGACGGACAACTCGCTGTCGGTCATCGGGTCGTTCCTGTCTGACCCGCGGTTCCGGCTGGTGCGGCAGCAGAACCGCGGCGTCTCCCACGCCCGCAACGTCGGGATCGGGCTGGCGAACGCGCCGTACATCGCCTTCCTCGACGCGGACGACCTGTGGCGGCCAACAAAGCTGGAGCGGCAGTTGGAGCGGTTCCGCGACCGCCCCGACCTGGGCGTCGTCTTCACCCGACGGACGATCATCGACTCGGACGACGGCCCCCGCCCCTGCTCCGATGTGCTCCCACCAGAGGGCCGAGTCGTCGGACCGCTGTTCCGGCAGAATTTCGTCTGCTTCTCGTCGGCGATGGTGCGGACGGAGGCGGCGGTGAGGGTCGGCGGGTTCGACGAGCGGCTCGGGCTGGCGGTCGATTACGACTTTTGGCTGCGGGTCGCCCGGCACTACCCGTTCGGCGTCGTGGACGAGCCGCTGGTGGCGTACCGGGTCGGGCACGGCGTCAACCTGTCGCGGCGACAGCGGGAGCGGTACCACGTCGCCCTGTACGTGATGCGGCGGTTCGAGCGGCACTTCGACGCGGCGGCGGCCCGGCTGTCGCCGGCCGAGGTGGCCCGAGCCGAGGCCGAGACGTTCGCCAACCTGGGCGTGCTCTGCCGCGGGTTCTCGCGGCGGACGGCGGCCGCGTGGCTGCTGCGGGCGGTGCGGGCCGACCCGGCGTTGCTGGCGGCGTGGCGGGGGCTGGCGGCCGCGGCGGTGCCGGCCGCGGTCCGCCGGTTGGTGCGCTGGCTCCGCGGCGCCTCCGGCGATTGGGAGCGGCAGTGTTACTCGCAATTCAACCGCCCGGAAGCCGTGTTGTAGCTGGAGAGCCCATTCCGCATGTCGTCCCGCCGCCTACTCACCAACGCCGTCTGCAACACGCTCGGCTTCATCGCCCAGGTGGCGGTGTCGTTCGCACTGGCACCGATCGTCTACCGGGCGCTCGGCGACGATCGGTATGGCGTCTGGAGCTTCGCCGAGTCGGTCCTGGCGTACCTGATGCTCTTCGACCTCGGCGTGGCGTCCGCGCTGGTACGGTTTGTGCCCCGCCTCCTGGCCGGCCGAGACCAGGCCGGACTCAATCGCGTTTTCTCCGCCTGCTTGGCGTTCTTCACCACGGTCGCCGCGGCGGCCGGCGTGGTCGGTGCGCTCGTCCTTGAGCTGTTCGCCGACCACTTCCTGCAGGTCCCGGCGGACTTGCGCGGGGAGGTGCGGCTCGTTCTCCTCGCCGTCGTCGCCAACTTCGCGGCCGTGCTGCCGTTGAGCGTGTTCCCGGCCATGCTCGACGGGCTCAATGCCTTCACCGCCAAGTCCGTGGCCCGCATGGCCGTGCTAATCGCCCGCGTCCCGCTGACGCTCTGGGTCATTCGCAGCGACACTCCCCTGCTCGGCCTGATCCTGCTGCTGACGGCGTCCAACTTGGTGGAATCGCTGACCCTGGCGGCCCTCGTGTTCCGGTGGACACCCGGGCTGCGGTTCGTTCCGCGGCAGATCGACCGTGCGACGGTGCGAATGATCCGTGGCTACAGCCTCGACTCGTTCCTGGCCCTAATCGCCGGCCGGCTGGCGTTCTCGACGGACGCGTTCGTGATCGGCTGGGCCCTCGGAGCGGCGGCGATTACCCCGTTCGCGTTCGCCAATCGGCTCGTGGACCTCGGCCGGTCAATTCTGCGGTCGGCGACGACGACGCTGACGCCGGCCATCAGCGCCTCGGAAGCGAAGGGTGATTTGGCGGCCGTTCGCGGCTACTTCCTGCACGGTACCCGACTGGTGCTCTACGCCGCGCTGCCGGTCCAGGCCGGGCTACTGTTGCTCGGCAAGCCGTTCCTGGCCGTTTGGCTGAGGGCCCCGGACGTGGCCGACGCCGCCGGGCCGACGCTCTGGGTACTGGCGGGGACGCTGTCGCTGACGATCGCCCAGTCGGTCGCGGCTCGCGTCCTGTACGGCGTCGGCCGCATCCGCCTGTTCGCCCGGCTGGCCCTGGTCGAAGGCGTGGCGAACCTGCTGCTGAGCGTGGCGCTGGTGGGGCCCCTGGGCATCGTCGGCGTCGCCTGGGGGACGGCGGTGCCGCACGTGGCATTCTGCCTGTTCGCCGTCAGCCACGCCGGCGGGCTGCTCGGCGTCCGGCCGCGGGACTACCTGCTGGCCTGGATACCACCAGCCGCGGTGACGACGCTGCCGGCGGTCATCTGGCTGGTGCGGACGTGGTCCGCCGCGCCGGCGAGTTACGGTGAGTTTGTCGTGGTCGGCTTGTGCGGAATGGTGCCGTATGCCGCTGTCGTGGCCGCGATCGAGTGCCGACCACAGGTTGCGGCCGTCGCCCGCCGCGGCCAGCGGTGGCTGACCGGGATCGTTGCCCCTCAAAGCGCCGCACGGTAGATTGCCTCGCAGTCGGCGGCCGTGGCCGACCGCGGGTTGACCCGCAGCATCCGCTGAATGGTGACCGTCTTGGCGGCGAAACCGGCGAGCTGCTCCGCCCGCACGCCGAGTTCCTGTAGCCGGCCGGGCACGCCGATATCCCCCCGCAACCGGTCGACCGCGGCGACGGCCCGCTCGGCCGCCGCGTCCTCGCTCAGTCCGCGCACGTCCTCCCCCAGCCATTCCGCGATGCGAGCAAACTCGCCACGCCGGGCCGGCAGGTTGAACCGCATGACGTGCGGCAACAGCAGGCCGTTGCCCTCGCCGTGGGAGCAGTGGACCGCCCCGCCGACCGGGTACTCCAGCGCGTGCACCAGGGCGACGCCGACGTTGGAGAACGACAGGCCGGCGATCGTCGCCCCGAGTGCCATGCCCTCGCGCGCCTCCAGGTCGTCGCCGTGCTTGACGGCCCGCCGCAGGTGCCGGCCGATCAGCCGGATCGCCGTCTCCGCGCAGGCGTCGCCGATCGGGTGCCGGCCCTGGTACACCGACCGCTCACCTGACGGCAATGGGAATGCCGAGTAGTCCACGGCCGTGTACGCCTCGATCGCGTGGGTCAGGGCGTCGATGCCGCTGTCGGCGGTGACCTTCGGCGGGCAGGACACGGTCAGCAGTGGATCGACGATGGCGACCCGCGGGCGGAGGTAGTTGCTCAGGCAGCCGACCTTGAGGGCGTTGTCCGTGTCGGTCAGGGCGGCCGCGGCCGACACCTCCGATCCGGTCCCGGCCGTGGTCGGGACGCAGATCACCGGCAGGATCGGGCCGGGCACGTGGTCGTCGCCGAGATAGTCGCGGGCCTCACCGCCATGCGTCAGCAGCAGTGCGGCCATCTTCGCCACGTCCATGTTGCTGCCGCCGCCGAGGCCGAGGATGGCGTCCGGCCCGTACCCCCTGGCCACGGCCGTACACTCGGACACCAGCCGTAGCGACGGCTCCGGCTGGCCGCCGGCGAACACCTCGACCGTCGCCCCGCCCTCCCGCAGCGGCCCGACCACCTTGGCGACGGCCCCGGCTTTTTCGAGCTTCGCATCGGTGACGACGAACACGCGGCGGGCCGGCAGGCGATGGGCGACGTCGCCGAGCTGGGCGACGGCGTTGCGGCCGAACACGAGCGACCCGGCGGAGTGGAACGACCAGGTGGTGCGCATGGCAACGTCCTCGGAAGAGAGAGCCACAGAGGACAGAGGACAGAGGACAGAGGACAGAGGACAGAGGACAGAGTAAGACAATCCCGGCCTTCTGTCCTCTGTCCTCTGTCCTCTGTCCTCTGTGGCTCTGCTCATGTCCTCTCCGATCCGCATCGGCATTGTGACCGTTTCCGACCGGGCCAGCCAGGGCGTCTATGAGGACCGCGGCGGCCCGGCCATCCGCGACTGCCTCGGCGAGATCCTGTCGTGCCCGTGGGAGGCCGTGCCGCGGCTCATCCCGGACGAGCAGCCGGTGATCGAGACGACACTGCGGGAGCTGTGCGACACGGAGGGCTGCTGTCTCGTGGTGACGACCGGTGGTACCGGCCCGGCCCGGCGGGACGTGACGCCGGAGGCGACGGCGGCCGTGTGCGACAAGGTGCTCGACGGGTTCGGCGAGCTGATGCGGCAGGTGTCGCTGCGGTCGGTGCCGACGGCGATCCTGTCCCGCCAGATGGCCGGGACTCGCGGCCGGTCGCTGATCGTCAACCTGCCCGGCAAGCCGGCCGCCATCCGCGAGTGCCTGCTGGCCGTGTTCCCGGCCATCCCGTATTGCATCGACCTGCTCGACGGCCCGTATCTGACGACGAACGAGGCGGTGGTGAAGGCGTTCCGGCCGAAGAAGTGAACCGGAGGAATCGACCGATGCGAACCGGCGTCATCGCGGTGGCGGTCTGGCTCGTCGGCGGCTTGCCGCTCGTCGCCCAGGCGCCGAACACGGACACGGCGTCGATCAAGTTCCTGACCGGGCTGCGGGGCGAGGACGGCGGGTACGCCCCGGCCCCCGCCCGGCCGGGGACGCCGCTGCGGTCCAGTCTGCGGGCCACGACCTCCGCGCTGCGGGCGATCAAGTACCTCGGCGGCCGGCCGGAGGACACGGCCGCGACGGCGAAGTTCGCCGAGCGGTGTTACGACAAGTCGATCGGCGGTTTCGCCGACTACCCGGGCGAGGCGCCGACGGTGTCCACGACGGCCGTCGGGGCGATGGCCGCGGTCGAGCTGAAGCTGCCGCCGGACCTGTACCGCGACGGCGTCACCAGGTATCTGACCGAGCACGCCAAGACGATGGAGGACATCCGCATCGCCGCGGCGACGTTCGAGTCGTTCGGGACGCGGGCCCCGAAGGCGGACGACTGGCTGCGGCAGATCGCCGCCACCCGCAACCCGGACGGCACGTACGGCAGCGGCCCCGGACTGGCCCGGGCGACCGGCGGCACGGCGGCGATGATCTTGCGGCTCGGCGGGACGCTGGAGCACCGCGACGCGGTGCTGAAGGCGATGCGGGACGGCCAGCGGCCGGACGGCGGCTACGGGACGGCCGAGCGGGAGGGATCGGACCTGGAGAGCACGTACCGGGTGGTGCGGGGGTTCGTGATGCTGAAGGAGCGGCCGGCCGACGTGGCGAAGCTGCGGGCGTTCATCGGCAAGTGCCGCAGCGCGGACGGCGGCTACGGGGTGATGCCCGGCCAGCCGCCGACGGCGGCGGGCACGTACTTCGCGGCGATCCTGCTGCACTGGTTAGACGGGCGGTGACGGCGGTCGGCGTGCTTGACCTTGACAGGCGTGGGGTCCGGGCTAATGATGACAACGTCTTGGGGATTGGTGTAACGGTAGCACGACTGACTCTGGATCAGTTAGTCTAGGTTCGAATCCTAGATCCCCAGCTTCTCCCGCTGACCCGCGACGCGACGGAAGTCCATGAACCAGGAGCACTCGGGCGAGAGCCTCGGGTGCTTTTTTTCTTCGCCGCCTCGCCGTGTCCGGCCCGAGGACGAACGACGGCACCACCCGATCCAACCTCGAAGCGCTGGCTCGCGCCGTCGAGTCGGGCAGCGGTCAATGGCGGCTGGCCGGGGGCAGACCTGCCGCCAGGGGTGACAAACCAGCACCGCGCGTCGCTCGTCGGTATTACTGGAGATCGGAAGTTGCCCTCGTGGGTGGCGTTACCATGACCAAGTCATCCGCCTTGCTGGCCGCGATCACCATCGGCGCGGCGTGCTCGACGGCGTACGGGCTCTATTCGGTCAGTGACAGGGGAGAGTGGCCGACCACTTGGCCGGCTGCGCTGAATCCGCTGCGGACGCAGTCCCGCACCCTCGTCGGTCCGATGTTCGCCTTTCGGCACTACGCCATCCCGTTCACAACCCGGGATCAGTTCGAGGCCGCCTGGCCGCACATCATCAAGGTGAAAACCAAGGGGGCGCCGGTGTTCCTGCTGCGCGGCCCGAACTTCTTTCTCGAAAACGCCAAGGCGGGCGTCGTCGTCCACTGCCCGCCCGAGGGGCAGCACAAGAACCCGGCCACTCCCGAAGCCCCGATCCCAGGCGTCACGAACCCGCGCGAGCGCTGGATGTATACGACCTACATCGACCTGGTCGTCGACGGCCAGGTTGTTGACCTGAACCGCATCCCGCTGCCCGATGACACGTCGATCTTGGACGAGCGGTTCAAAGCCGGTCCGACCAAATAGCCCTGCCGGACGCCGTCCGTCCCCGGCAGAACCCCCGTGCTGTCAGGACGTCTGGCCCCGAGCCGGCCGCGGACGCCATCACCGCGTGAGCCAGCCGCCCCCCGGCTCCGTGACTCGCCTCGGTCTCGGCTGTCGTCGTCGAATCCGGCGGTCCGAGGTCGGGCCGGTGGGCGCTCGCCGCCGCTGCCGCAGCGATCGCACTCGGTCAGAGCGGTTCGGCGGAGACCCACGCGGTCGGCATCCCCCTATGATAAGCTGGGTTGTTGGGGGTTCGCGAGACCGCCGT
>DASXAN010000411.1:0-2992 GCA_036406755.1 Gemmataceae bacterium | reverse complement strand
AGAAGACCGGCTAAAGCCGGGACTCCAACGCCCTTCCCGGTTCGGCAGGAGGTTCGAAAGGCGGTGAGAAATCGGGTACGATCGGCGACCGCATGGGACTCTCCATCTTCTTCGCCGCCGTCGCGCTGGTCTGGTTCGTCCTCGCCGCCACCACCCTGCGCGGCGTGCTGGCGGCCCGGGACCTGCCGCCGTCGCCCGGGTCGGGTCCGCCGCCGCGCGTCTCGGTCGTGGTCGCCGCCCGGGACGAAGCGAAGCGGATCGAAACGACCGTCCGCCGCCTCCTGGCCCAGGCGGGCGTCGAGCTGGAGGTGATCGTGGTCGATGACCGCTCGACCGACGGGACGGGCGACATCCTCCGCCGCGTCGCCGCCGCGGACCCGCGGCTGAAGGTGCTGCGGGTGGACGAGCTGCCGGACGGCTGGCTGGGCAAGTGCCACGCCTGCCACGTCGGCGCCGCGGCCGCCGCCGGCGACTGGCTGCTGTTCACCGACGGCGACGTCTGGATGGCACCGAACGTCGTCGCCCGGGCCGTGGCCGCCGCCCGGGCGGACGGGGCCGACCACGTCTGCCTGGCCTTCGGCATGAACCGCGGCACGCCGGCCGGCCGGGCCTGCCACCTGATCGCCATGATGAGCATGGCCCGGGCGGCCGCCCGCCTCGGCACCGGCCGGGCGGACGGCTACATGGGCATCGGCGCGTTCAACCTGGTGCGCACGGCCGCGTACCGGGAGGCCGGCGGGCACGTCCCGCTGCGGCTGACGGTGTGCGACGACTGGCAGCTCGGCCTGCTGCTCCGCCGCGCCGGCCGGACCTCGCGGGCGTTCCTGGCCGGGGCCGACGTGGAGGTGGACTGGTTCGCCACCCCGCTCGGCATGGTCCGGGCGCTGGAGAAGAACCACTTCGCCGCCCGCGGCTACCGGCTCGGGCCGGTGCTGGCGGCCGTGCCGCTGTTCCTGCTGCTGTGGACGGCCGCCGTGGCCGGGCCGTGGACCGGGACCGTCGCCGGCGTCGCCGCCGGGTTGGCCATGCTGTCCGTGACCGTGCCCGCCGCCGTGCTGGCCCCCCGCCTGGGCATGCGGCGATGGGTGGCGGTGCTGATCCCGATCGTGTTCCCGGTACTGGTGCTGGTGATGGCCAATTCGGCGTACCGCACGCTGCGGCAGGGCGGCATCCGCTGGCGGGACACGTTCTACCCGCTGGACCTGCTGCGGGCGGGCAATTACCGGTGAGCGGCCGACCGGCGCCACACCAACGGGCCGGCCCATCTCGTTTTTCCCTTGCCTGCGGTGCCGGCCGTCCCGGAGAATGCGGTGACTCGGACGACGACGACGGAGGCGGCCGTGGATTCCGAAACCAGTGCCACGCTGCTCGCGCGGCTGCGGCAGGCTCCGACCGACCAGGCCGCCTGGGCCCAGTTCACCGACCGCTACGGCCGCAAGATCTACGCCTGGTGCCGGCAGTGGAACCTGCAAGAGGCCGACGCCGAGGACGTCACCCAGACCGTCCTGCTCAAGCTCGCCGAGAAGATGCAGACGTTCGACTACGACCGCGAGCGGAGCTTCCGGGCCTGGCTCAAGACGGTCACCCGGAACGCCTGGAACGACTTCTGGTCCGGCCGCAAGGCGGCCGTCGCCGCCGGCGGCAGCCAGGCCGTGGAGATGCTCCAGACGGTCGAGGCCCGGGAGGATCTGGTGCGGCGGCTGGACGACGAGTTCGACCGGGAGCTGCTCGACGAGGCGTCGGCCCGGGTCCGGCTGCGGGTGACGCCGCGGACGTGGCAAGCGTTCGAGCGGACGGCCGTGCAGGGCCAGTCCGGGGCGGAGGCGGCCGCGGCGCTGGGCATGAAGGTGGCGACCGTCTTCGTCGCCCGGAGCAAGGTGCAGAAGATGCTCCAGGAGGAGATCCGCAAGCTCGAAGGGCCGGACTGACCGCGGCCACGCCCGCCGTTAGGTTTCGCCGTGACCGTCCGTACCGACTGGTGCCCGGATGTCGGGACATTCCACCAGTCTGAACGAGGGGACGGTCATGACTTACCGCAGAAAGCTGTTCCACATCGCGGCCGTGTCGGTCGTCGCCGCCTGCGGCTGCACGGATCAGCCGAAATCGCCGCCGCCGGGCCGCGTGAACAAGCCGGTGCCGGTCACCTCCACCGCGCCCGCCGCGCCCGACGTGAAGACCGAGGCGGGCTGGCTGGCGGCCGCCCGCGACCCCGATCCGGCCGTCCGGCAGCAGGCCGTCATGGCGGTGTCTGACGCGGTGCGCGACGGCGGGCTGAAGTCGGCAACCGCCGCGCCGGTCCTGCTCGACCTGCTGCGGAACGATCCGGACGACAAAGTCCGCTGGCTGATTCCGACGCACCTGTCGAACCTGCCGGCCGCGCGGCAGCCCGCGGCAGTGGCCGCGCTGTCGGAGGCGATGCTCAAGGACCGGCACGAGTTCGTCCGCAGCCACTCCGCCATGGCCCTGTCCAGCGTCGCTTTCGACAACACGGCCGCGGCCCGGCCGGCCCTGCCCGCCCTGACCGCGGCCCTGAAGGACAAGGCGGCCCGCACCAACGCGGCGATGGCCCTGAACAACTTCGGCCGGGAGGCGACCCCGGCCGCCGCGGCCCTCTTGGAAACCCTCAAGGACCGAGACGCGCGCCGGAATGCGCTGAACGCCCTGCAACATGTGGAGTTCGGCCCGGCGGCGGAGGCCGGCGTCCCGGCGCTCGTCGAGTGTCTGAAGGACAACGACAACTCGGTCCGCCGGGACGCGGCCGTCGTCCTGCGGCGGATCGGCCCGCCCGCCCGGGCCGCGGTGCCCGCGCTGGTGGACGCGCTCCAGGACAAGAACGACGGGGTCCGCGAGTGGGCGGCCAAGGCCCTGAAGGCGATCGACCCCGAGCGGGCGATCCCCGGCGGCTAGAGCGGTTTCCGGGTCGATGGGGGGGGCCGTCCGCGCGCCGGCGGGGAAGAACCTAACCCCCCGGCCCCCTTCCCTAAGAGGGAAG
>DASXAN010000410.1:0-5694 GCA_036406755.1 Gemmataceae bacterium | reverse complement strand
CCAGGTCGGAGGCGTGCCCCTCATACATTCCGGGTCTGACGCGCGATTCCTGCTGCTGGGCGGCCGGTTCGTCAGCGGCGATACGCTACTCCGGTTCTACGTGCTCCACTGCGTCGCCCTGCCGCTGGTCGTGGCCGTGCTCATTGCCGTCCACTTCTGGCGGGTCCGCAAGGACGGCGGCATCAGCGGCGCGCTGTGAGTTCTCCATCCGCCGGTGCGGGTGGGATTGGGGACCGTTTCCGATGAATCACGAACTGTCGTCATCCGTCCGGTCGGGGCTGGCGGTCTATTACGTACTCGCCGCCGCTCTGAATGCCGGCTTCGCCTACTACCACCTCAAGCGGCGGAATTCGGCGCAGGCGCTGCTCTGGCTGCTCGCCGCGGGTGTGTTCCTCGTCCACACGTTCCTCTACCTGTCCCCGGCCGGGGCGCGGGCCGTCATCCCCGAGGGGCTCGCCGACTGGGTGGACTGGGCGACGAACGCCGTCACCTACTTCATCCTGTCCACGCTCGGCTTCATCGCCCTGATCATCTTCCGCAAGGAACTGACGGCCCCGCCGGTGGCCTGGGGCCTGATGAACGTGACGCTACTCGCCTTCGGCTGGGCCATGACCAACCCGGACTTCCGGGCGATCATCGCCAAGGAAGATAACGTGCCGATCGTGATGCTGCTGGCCACGGTCGGGTTCTTCACCTGGCTCGGGCTGCGGCGGGCGGTCGTGAACGACGATCGGATCGCCACCGGCAAGCCGCCGCTGGAGAAGGACGACGACAAGGTCCTCGTCTGGCCGGACTTGGTTTACACGGAACTGATCTGCATGGTGATCGCCACGGCCGCCCTCGTCGTCTGGGGCGTGCTGCTGAAGGCGCCGCTGGAGCAGCCGGCTACGAGCGCCAAGGCACCGAACCCGTCGAAGGCGCCGTGGTACTTCCTCGGCCTGCAAGAGATGCTCGTCTACTACGACCCTTGGATGGCCGGGGTGTGGCTGCCGACGCTCATCATCGTCGGCCTGATCGCCATGCCCTACATCGACTTCAACCAGAAGGGCAACGGCTACTTCACGTTCCGGGAGCGGAAATTCGCCCTGTCGGTGTTCATGTACGGGTTCCTGGTGCTGTGGGTCGTGCTGATCGTGCTCGGCACGTTCCTCCGGGGGCCGAACTGGAACTTCTTCGGCCCGTTCGAGCGGTGGGACCCGCACAAGGTCGTGCCGCTCAACAACGTCAACCTGTCGGAGATGTTCTGGCTGGCGTTCAACGTCGTGCCGACCGACCTGCACTGGTTCGTCCGCGAACTGCCGGGGATCATCCTCGTGCTCGCCTACCTCTTCCTCGTGCCGCTGATCCTGGCCCGAACCGTCCTCCGCCCGTTCTACGTGCGAATGGGGGCGGTCCGCTACCTGATCCTGGTGATCCTGCTCCTGCACATGGCGGCACTGCCGATCAAGATGGTCCTGCGGTGGACGATGAACCTCAAGTACATCGTCGCCATCCCAGAGTACTTCTTAAACATCTGACCATCCAGACCCACCCGCGGCAGCGGGTGGGTCTTTGCTTGCGGGGTGAGGCTCATGGCCGCGAGTGATCAGACCTACCGCAACCAGAAGGCGCTGCACCTGGTCTTCGCCGTGTCCAGCGTGGCGATGCTGGCCACCACCGTCTGGATGTTCTGGGACGACTACAACCGGCCGTACAAGAAGGAGCAGCGCGTCTTCCGCGAGGTCGAGGAAGAGTTGGCCAAACGGTCCCTGCTCGCCGCCGCCCCGACCGACCAGGACCGGCAGAAGGTGCTGAAGGCCGAGGAAAACGTGGCCCGCGCCCGGGCGGTGCTCAAGGACGTCCGGGGCCAGGCCGACGCGGAGGTCCGCCGGCTGTCGGCCGCCCAGGTCAAGGACGAGCGGCGGTACGCCGACATCAAGGCCGAAGCCGACTCGCAGATGAGCTTCTTCAACATCGAGGTGGAGCAGCACGGCCCGGACACGACGGCCGCCAAACGGCATCGCGCGGAAGTGGACCGGCTGCACGACCAGATGGACAAGCTCAAGCGGGACATCGAGGCCCGGCAGGCCCAAATCGACGACACCAACCACAAGACGTACACGGTCAAGGTCGGCGGCGAAGAGGTCACGATCACCCCCGACGACGCCGACGCCAAGCTCGCGCAGGCCGAGGACGCGCACAAGAAGGAGACGGAGAACTTCGACCGGTTCGTCAAGCTGGCCGCCCAAAAGCAGTGGGGCCTGGGCTACGAGTTCCGCCAACTGCCCGTCATGGACGCTTTCGCCTCCCCGGTCAAGATTCAGCAGTACACGCTCGACGAGCTGCCGATCGACTACAGCTTCAAGTTCGTCACCCGCTACGACCGCTGCACCACCTGCCACCTGGGGATGGAAAAGCCGACGTACGACAAGGCGGCCCTCACCAGTCTGATGGGCAACCCGGCCGACGACCCGGTGCTGAGCGCCGACCTGGGGAATGCGAAAAAGGCCGTCGAGGAGCGGAACCGGATCATCGCCGATTACAACAAGCAGGTTTCGTCCAAGGATCGGAAGGACCCGTTGCCCGTCAAGCCGGACGACCTGCAGCCCCAGCCGGTGACGCGGCTGACCGAGGCCCGGGTCAACATGTTCGCCGCCCACCCGCGGCTGGACCTGTTCGTCGGCACCAACAGCGCGCACCCGGCCGAGAAGTTCGGCTGCTCCGTCTGCCACGGCGGCCAGGGCAGCGCCACCGACTTCGTTAACGCCGTCCACACGCCCAACGACCCGCTCCAGCGGGAGCGGTGGCACAAGGACAGCGGCTGGGAGGCCATCCACTTCTGGGACTTCCCGATGCACCCGCAGCGGTTCGTGGAGTCCGGGTGCATCAAGTGCCATCACCAGGTCACCGACCTGGTCCGCGACGGCAACCAGGTCGAGGCCCCGAAGGTGGTCGAGGGCTACAACCTGGTCCGCGAGCTGGGCTGCTTCGGCTGCCACGAGATCGCCGGCGTCAACAAGGGCCGGTGGGTCGGCCCGGACCTGCGGCTGGAGCCGGACCCGCCGCTGGACGCGATGCCGCCGGAGGAGCGGGTCAAGCGGACGAGCGACCCGGCCAACCCGCCGGGGACAATGCGGAGGGTCGGCCCGAACCTGGCCCGGATCGCCGAGAAGACCAACGAGCAGTGGGCGCGGCAGTGGATCAAATCGCCGCGGTCGTTCCGGCCCGATACGAAGATGCCGCACTACTACGGCCAGCCGAACAACGTCCCCGAGGCGCTGCCGGACGAGCAGAAGAAGTTCCCCGACGCCGAGGTGGCGTCGATCGCGCACTACTTGTTCGCCACCAGCAAGGACACGCTCAAGCTGATTCACGACCACGGCAAGGACGGCGACGACGCCCGGAAGGCCGACGCCGACCTGATCGAGAAGCTGACGAAGGACCTGGCGGAGGCGGGACTGTCCGACCGACAGAAGCACGACCTGGGCGTGCAACTGGCGGACGCGAAGGCGCGGGTTGCCGCCCGCAGGCTGGCCCCGCTGGCGGCCGAGGCCGTCAAGCTGCCGCCTGCCCCGGCCGACGACAAGGCCAAGGGCGAGCAGGTCGAGCGCGGCCGACACCTGTTCTCCACCCGCGGCTGCCTGGCGTGCCACCAGCACGGGGCCACGACCAAGGACGCCGGCCAGTTCGACGGCAAGCCGGTCCCGGTGATCGACAGCGACCGGACGTTCGGCCCGGATCTGACCCGGCTGGCGGCCAAGGTCGGCACCACGGCCGGCGACCCGCAATCGGCCCGCGCGTGGCTGGTGCGGTGGCTGCTGAACCCGTCGGCTCACAACCCGCGGACCTACATGCCGGCACCGTTCCACGCCGACGAGCCGCAGATTGCCGTGCAGGAGGCCGACGACATCGCCGCCTGGCTGCTGAGCCGGCCGGTTCAGCCGGGCGACCGCTCGTTCGCACCGGTCGAGGAGCCGGACGAGAAGACGCTCAAGGCGCTGGCCCGCGTCTGGCTGGAAAAGGTGTCGACGCGGCGCGAAATCGAGAACGTGCTGGAGAAGGGCAACGGCTTCTCGAAGGAGGCGATCACCAACAAGCCGGCCGACGCCGACGAGCGGTTCCTCGAGGGCGAGATCACGGCCGACAAGCTGAAGATGTACATCGGCAAGAAGGCGATCAACAACCTCGGCTGCTTCGGGTGCCACACCATTCCCGGGTTCGAGTCGGCCAAGACGATCGGCACCGGGCTGAACGACTGGGGCAAGAAGGACCCGGAGCGGCTGGCGTTCGAGGACAGTGAGCACTTCCTCGAGCACAAGTTCCACGTCGTGGACGTCCGCCGCGACCTGACGGAGCGGGAAAAGCAATCCGGTACGGCGACGGGGTGGGAGTACGAGGGCGAGCGGCCGCCGTACGAGAAGTTCTACGCCGAGCAGATCGAACACGGGCACCAGACCCGCGTCGGCTTCCTGCACCTGAAGCTGCAGGAGCCGCGGAGCTACGACTACAACCGCGTCCGCGGCTGGGACGAGCGGCTGCGGATGCCGCAGTTCAAGTTCGCCCGGCCGAAGCGGCTGGCCGACGAGTCCGACGCCGACTACGAGCGGAGGGCGAGTCGGGACGAGGCCGAGGCCCGCGAGGCGGTGATGACCTTCATCCTCGGCCTGGTCGCCGAACCGGTGCCGGCGAAGTACGTCAATACCCCGACCGGCGACAAGGCCGCGCTGGCCAAGGGCCGGCAGGTGTTGGACAAGTTCAACTGCGCCGGCTGCCACCAGGTCCAGCCCGGCATTTACGAGTTCAAGCTGACGCGGGAGAAGGTCGGCGAGAAGGACGTCGACAAGGACGGCCAGACGGTCAAGGAGCCGGTCCTGGCCCGTGACCTTGTGCTCGGGCGCCTGGAGGAAATGTTCAACACGGTCGGGACCGACCCGAGCGAATACCGCTACCCCGAGCACAACTGCTGGGTCGGTCCGCCGCAGAAGGATCCGACGCGGATCAAGGCGTATGGCGTGATCCGGCCCGAAGGCGCCTACGTCAACGACGAGGGCGACAAGTTCGGGCCGAACGAGAAGTTCCTGATGCTCCGCCTGATGCGGGCGTTGGACTTCGTCAACGCCAAGGGCGAGAAGCGGGACATCCCGGCCGGGACGGACCTGCTCATGCCGCGGGAGGCGGTCGCCGGCCACGTCGAGCAACTCGGCGGCGACTTCATGGGTCGGCTGGCCAAGTACCTTCAGGTCCGCGACCCGCAGACGTACGCCCAGCAGAACGAGAACAAGTCGTTCGCGGCCGGCCCGCCGACGCTCTTGCACGAGGGCGAAAAGGTCCAGCCGGTCTGGCTGTTCCAGTTCCTACAAAACCCGATCCAGATTCGGCCGCTGGCCGTGCTGCGGATGCCGCGGTTCAACCTGAATACCGAAGACGCCCAGGCTCTGGTCGACTACTTCGCCGCGTCGAGCCGGGTGACGAACCCCGGCATCGGCCTGACCTATCCGTACCTGGCCGTGCCGGAGCGGGAGGACTCGTACCTGGCCGCCCGGTCGGCCGAGTACGCCGCCCGGCTGAAGAAGGCGGGCGTGCTGGACGCGCGGGCGAAGGACATGCAAGCGACTTGGAAGCGGGTCACGCAGGACCGGATCGCCGACGCCGAGGGCCGGCTGAAGCGGGCCAAGGACCAGGTCGAGGAGGCGAAGAAGGGCAACCAGGACGCCT
>DASXAN010000409.1:0-2342 GCA_036406755.1 Gemmataceae bacterium | reverse complement strand
CGAAGGTCAAAGTCCGCGGCACCGTCGTGGACGACGCCGGCCGGCCGGTGGCGGGGGCCACCGTGAGCTGCAGCGCGGTCATGGCGATCGGGCAGATCAATTCGGACGTGATGATCCCGGACCAAACCGCCGACGGGCAGGGAGTGTTTTCCGTTGACATTCGCAACGCCGTCCCCGGCACCGGGGTATTGTTGCGAGCCCGCGCCGGCGATGCGTTCACCGCGGCGGCTGTCCGGATTGGGGGTGACGTGCTCGACCGACCGGTGACACTAACCGTCAGCCCGCGGCACGCCCGAGCCCTGACCGTCCGCGCCCTCGACGACGAGGGCCGATCGATCGCCGGCGCCGCCGTGGTCGCTCGGCATCGTCGGTTGGCTACCGTGCTGGACGCGATTGGCATCGGCAAGCCTGTGGAGGAAGGCGGCTTGGCGTGGGTCACCGGCCGCGACGGCCGGTTCGAGTCGCCCCGCCGGCTGGACCCAGATGGCCAATACCGGTTGGAGATCAGGGCCGCCGGCTTGATTCCAGAACAGACCGGCTGGAAGGCGGCCGGCGAGGCCGGCGTGGCGTTCGGCGATGTCGTCCTGAAGCGGACGCGGCCGCTGGAAGGCCGCGTGCTCGACCGCCAGAGCCGGCCGGTGGGCGGGGCGAAGGTGACGTACGCCGACGGCCGGCAGCGGGTCGAAACCGTCACCGACGCGGACGGGCGGTTCAAGCTCGACGCGGCGTCGTTCCCGCCGGGGTTCGTGTTCGTGGACAAGGCCGGCTTCCGCTTCCACGGCCAGCGGCACGACCGACCGGCCGCCGTGGCCGTGACGCTGGTGCGGCGGGACGAGCCGGCCGACCGGCCGATGACGACGCTGCCGGCGGCGTTGTCACGGGCGGAGCGGAAGGCCCTGGCCGGCCGACTGCTGGAGCCGATGCTGAAGGTGGCGCTCGCCAAGGAAAAGATCGACGACCGTCTGCGGCCGCTGGAACTGCTCGCCCGCCTCGACCCCGGCCGGCTGCTGGAGGAGTTGGAGCGGCGGCCGATCAAGGACGACTGGTACGACGCTTACCTGAGGCGAGGGGCCGCCAGGGCGCTGCTGGCCGAGAGCCCGGACGAGGCGCGGACGGTCGTCGATTCCATGCGGGATCCCGGCTTCCGCAGTCGCGGCTACCTGGACCTGTGCGACGCCCTGCCCGCGGACAAGCGGGCCGAGAAGATCGCGTTCCTGAATCAGGCCCTGCTACACGCCCAGCGGGTCGAGGCGAACGACCACCGCATCCTCAGTGTGGCCGAGGTCGCCCGGCGGCTGTGGGCGCTGGGGGAAAAGGATCGGGCGGCGAAGCTGCTGCGCGACGGCGAGGCGGTGGCGAAGGAGCTGCCGACGGCGGCGTGGCCCGGGTACGCCCGCGGGGCGTTCGCCGAGGACCTGGCCCTGATCGACCGGCCGGCGGCGCTGGCGCTGCTGAAGGACCTGAAGGATCCGCGGGAGTACGTCCGCCACCACGCCAACCTGGCGCACAAGCTGGCCGGCACCGACCCGGCCGAGGCGGAGCGGGTGTTCGCCCGCCTCCGGGAGTCGACGGACCGCAACCAGCAGTACCAGGTGGACCAGTACGTGGCCCGGGTGTGCTACCGCATGACCCCGATCGACCTGCCGCGGGCACGGCGGATCGCCGAGGCGGTCGGGGAGGGACATACCGCCGGCCTGGGCGGTCCCATCGACAAGGCCCGGGCGTACGGGGCGATGGCCCAGGCGCTGGCGAAGTCGAACCCGAAGGAGGCCCGTGACCTGCTCGACCGGGCGTTCGCGATCCTGGCCGAGTTCGCCGCCACCGGCAAGGACCGGTTCAACGGCTTGTATCACGGGGCCGCGATCGCCGGCGTCATGGTGCCGACGGCGGAGGCGATCGACCCGGGGCTCGTGCCCGAGTTCCTGTGGCGGACGGTCGCCCTCCGCCCGCGGCAGGCCGCCACGGAGGCCGACCCGCAAGGGGGCATGGAGTACGCCTCGGTCGGGGCGGTGGCGCTGGTCGTGGCCCGGTACGACCACGCTCTGGCGATGGCGCTCGTGGAAGAGGCGGCCCGCTACCCGGCGAGCCAGTCGTCCGGCCGCCACAACGCCGTGCTGGCCGCGGCCATCGCCGACCCGCGGCGGGCGGTCGCCCTGGTGGAGGCGCTGCCGGAGGGGCCGCCGAAGGACCGCGCCCGGGAGGCGGTCGCCGGGATGCTGTTGGCCGACGGCGACCGCGCCTGGCGGGCCGTCCACCGGGCCGTCGCGCAATGGTACATTGACGACGAGGATTTCGGGGAGTGAAGCAACCTAACCCCCCGGCCCCCTTCCCTAAGAGGGAAG
>DASXAN010000408.1:0-3118 GCA_036406755.1 Gemmataceae bacterium | reverse complement strand
GCCCGCCGCAAGGCATGGTCGTACTCGTCGGACTCGACGTCGAGCACCTCGACCCGGAACTGCGGCCCGAACTCGCGGAACTGCTCGACCAGGTCCTGCACCTTCTCGACCACCTTCCGCTCGGCGGCGTAGTCGTAGGCGTCCGGCTTTTCGCCGAGCTGGCCGAACGTCTTGTGCCGCTGGTAGACGACGATCGTCGTCGGCGACTGGAGCTTGCGGAGTTCGTCGGTGATGTGGGCCGGCAGCGTGAACTGCACCGGGAACCGGCCGGACGGGGCGAGCAGGCTCACGTCGTAATACGGGAAGTGGTCGAGCTTCTGCACGGACGGGCAGAAAGTTCGCCCGGTCCAGTCGAACCGCAGGTAATGGCCGAACGAGTAGACGTTGACGCCGACGAGCAGGATCACGACGAGAGCTGTTTGTAAGGCGGCGTTGGTGGCGACGGCGCTGCGGCGGGCGGCGAACCGCCGCAGGCCAGAGAGGCCGAGGACGACGACCGTGAACAGGAACACGGCCCCGCCGGCCACGATCATGGTCAGGCCGACGTCACGGTCCGGGTGCGAGTAGGTCGGCCGGGGCAGTTCGTGGCCGAACTCGCGCAGGGCCTGCTCCCACGCCGAGGCCGAGGTGATGTCGATGGCCGTGGCCAGGGGGATCAGGCCGATCAGGGCGACGAACAGGCCGGTGGCGCCGGCGAGGCGGAGGAGCAGGGCGAAGCGGGCGCCGGCGCGGCCGGAGCGTCTGCGGGGCATGGGTTATGTCCTCATGCTCATAGCGAAGTATTTGCAGAATGACGAATGACGAAACACCCAATGACGAAGGAATACCGAATGACGAATGACGAAGACCCAATGACGAATGACGAAGACCCAGACTGAGACCGTTCGGATTTCAGGGTTCGGGGTTCCTTCGTCATTGGGTGTTTCGTCATTCGTCATTTTCATCGCCACCGCCGGCTCTCCAGGCTGCGGACGGTCAGGAACAGGCCGGCGAGGGTCACGCTCACGTACAGCACGACGTGCCGGGTGTCCACCAGCCCGCGGGTGAAGTCGCGGCTGAAGTGCAGCGGCACGCTCACGAAGGCCAACAGGCGGTAGCCGAACACCCCGGTGTCGCTCGGCGTCGGCACGAACCCGCCCAATACCAGTAATCCGCCGAGGATGAACACGAGGTTCAGGGCCAGCGCCACCAGGGCGGCGACGAGCTGGTTGCGGACCAGGCTCGACACCCACAGCCCCAGCGCCAGGAACATCGCCCCGGCCAGGGCCAGCCCCAGGTATGACGTCACCAGCGGCATCGGGTCGATGCCGGAGGCTACCTCGAAGACGTGCGGCGACGGGTCCACGACGTAATGCCCCCACGCCCCGGCCAGCGTCGCAATCCCGCCGACGACGACCAGCACGAACGCCGTGATCCCGAGCCGGACGACCGCCCAGAGCAGCCCGACGACCAGCACCGCCAGCCCGGCCACGAACGTAAAGCCCCACGGCGTCTCGGGTGGGTGGTAGTGGGCGTCGTGCAGGTTCAAGAGCAGCGGCAGGTAGAGCAGCGTGGGCAGCAGCAACAGGGCGTAGAAGAGGTAGCAGGCCAGGAACTTGCTCAGCACGACCTGCCCGTCACGGAGCGGGGCGGTCATGAGCATCTCCAGCGTTCCCGTAGACCGCTCCTCGGCGAACATTCGCATGGTCAACAGCGGCGGGATGATCCAGAAGATCAGCCAGAAGCCGACGTTTCCGAGCAGGTCCTGCATCGGGAACTCGGTCCCGACCGGGCCGCGGGCGGTCAGCTTCTGCACGGTCAGGTGGAACAGCAGGCCGAGCGCCAGCAGGAACACGCCGAGGACGACGTAGGCGACCGGCGACCAGAAGTAGGCCGTGAACTCGCGGCGGATCAGGCTCAGGGTGGAGCGCATGGGACGGCGTCTACGGTGTCGGGGCGGTGACGGGTTTGGCCTTCGAGTCCGCCTTCGCCTCGGCCGGCGGCGCCTTGCTCGCCGCCGCGTCGGTGGTGATGCGGACGAACAGTTCTTCGAGCGTCTGCTTCCGCGGCCGGACCTCGCGGAGCACCCAGCCGCGGGCGGCGGCCGTCTTGGACAGCTCCGGCAGGAAGCCGTCCAGTGACGTGGTGTAGATCCGCAGGTGCGTCCGCGGCCCGGACGCGGTCGTCTCGACGTGCGAGACGTGCGGTAGGCCGCGGAGCGGGGTGTCGTCGATCGGCCCGTCGGCGGTCACGTCGAGGATCGGCTGGGCCCCGGCCTGGCCTTCCAGGTCGTCGAGCATCCCCGAAGCGGCCACCCGCCCCTGGTGGATGATGATGACCCGGTGACAGGTCATCTCCACTTCGGGGAGGATGTGGGTGGACAGGATCAGCGTGTGCTCCCGGCCCAGTTCGCGGATGAGGTTGCGGGTTTCGCGGATCTGGGTCGGGTCCAGGCCGGCCGTCGGCTCGTCGAGGATGAGCACGGACGGGTCGGCGAGGAGCGTGTCGGCCAGCCCGACCCGCTGGCGGTAGCCCTTCGAGAGCGTGCCGATCAACTGCCGGTCCACGTCTTCCAGCCAGCACCGCTTGAGGACGTAGTCGATCCGCTGGCGGCGTTTGGACCCGTGCAGGCCCTTGATGCCGGCCCGGAAGTGGAGGTACTCGCGGACCCGCATCTCGGGGTAGAGGGGGCAGTTCTCGGGCATGTAGCCGATGCGGCGGCGGGCGGCGACCGGGTCCCAGAAGACGTCGATGTCGTCGATGGTGGCGGACCCGGAGGTGGCGGCCAGGTAGCCGGCCAGGATGCGCATGGTGGTGGACTTGCCGGCCCCGTTCGGGCCGAGGAAGCCGACGATCTGGCCCTTGGGGATGGTGAACGACACGTCCCGGACGGCGGGGTAGTCGCCGTAATACTTGGTCAGGTTCTGGACGTGGATCATGCGGACACTCCGGCCGCGGGGGATTTGGTTGGGATAGCCCGGCGGCGCGGGGGCGACAAGTGTGCGGGATTCGGCGCGTAACGCCGCGACCCGAGTCGGCGGGGCGGAGCGCATTGACGGTTCTCCCCTCTCCCCCCTGGGGAGAGGGGCCGGGGGTGAGGGGGAAGACTCCGATTCGTTGGGGTGAGCCTCGACGGGGC
>DASXAN010000407.1:0-3483 GCA_036406755.1 Gemmataceae bacterium | reverse complement strand
CTTCCCTCTTAGGGAAGGGGGCCGGGGGGTTAGGTTGGTTTCTCCTTACCCTCGCCGGCGCTCGGGCTCGGACGTTCCCACCGCCCCCGCGGGGGCTGGGAGCCGGCCGGTCGATTCCTAATCTGGTCGAATGAACGATGCGCTCGTCGTCCGCCGCGTCCGGGGCAAGGGCCGCGGGGTGTTCGCCGGCCGGCCGTTCCGCCGCGGCGAGGTGATTGAGGTCTGTCCGGTCATCCCGCTGACCCGGGCCGAGGCCGACGCCTGCGCCGACACCGTCCTGGACGACTACTTCTTCGAGTGGGGGCCGCGGGGGACGGCCCGCGCCGTGGCGCTGGGGTACGGCGAGCTGTACAACCACTCGCCCGACCCGAACGCCGCCTTCGCCACCCGCACCCGCCGGCTGGAGCTCGTCTTCCGCGCCCGGCGGCCCATCCGCCGGGGCGAAGAAATCACCATCGACTACGGTTGGCCTACACGGAAAGGGATGCCGGCGCCGCGGGCGTGAATCGCCGCTCGCCCCGTCACCGCGGGTCGCCGACCAGGATGAACCCCGACCAGTAGTACGGATGCTCGTACGTGCGGGCCGCCCGCTCCTTCCCGCCCGGCCGCCGGTCCACCACCCGGCCGCGGGTGCCCCGCGCCGCCAGGTCCTTGGTCAGCTGGCTGACGTCCTCCGGCCCCAGGTCCCGCAGCCACCGCTTCGCCTCCGCCAGCGCCTCGGCCTTCGACATCGCCTTGCCCGCCCCCGCCCCGAGCAGGTTCTCGTAGAACCGGGTCATCAAGAGGGCGGTCGAGGCGTCGTCCACCTCCCACAGGCTCAGCACCAGGCTGTGGGCGCCGGCCAGGAACAGGGCCTGGGAGAAGCCCAGGTGGCCCTCGCCGTCGGCGAACTTCCCCAGCCCGGTGTCGCAGGCGCTCAGGGTGACCAGCTCGGCGTCCAGCGTCCACCGCCGCAGGATCCGCTCGGCCGTCAGCCGGCCGTCGGAGACCTCCTTCCCGGTCCCGGCGGGGGCCGCCGGGTCGGGCAGCCGGTCCTGGGCCAGGATCAGCGCGGACCGCATCGGCCGCTGGGCGTCGAGCACCCCGTGGGTGGCGAAGTGCAGGAACCGGTACTCGCGGAGGCGGTCGGCGGCGGCCAGGTCGTCCAGTTCCTTTTCGCTGGCGTCGGACCCGGTGAGCAGCCGCTTGCTGTGGAAGATGCGGGCGACGGCCGACAGCTCCGTGCCGGTGCCCGGCAGCGGGGCGAACGCCTCCCGCCGCCCGGCGGGCTTCGCGGCCGGGCCGTCGTCCCGCGGCAGCGGCGGGAACGCCGGGTCGCCGAGGGCCAGCAGGCTCGGCTGCGGCACGCGGCCCAGCCGGTGCTCCCGCAGCCAGGCGAACATCGTCCCCGACGGGGCGTGGCTGACGGTGAACCGGTCGGCCACCCCCGGCAGGGCGTCCAGCGGGACGTCCGCCATGTTGGCGGACGGCAGGACGATCAGTTGCCGCACGGCCTTCAACTCGCCCGCCAACGGCCCGAGCCGCTGCCCGGCGAGCGTGCCGGCCAGTTCCTTCCAGTCCCCGGTCCGGTCGGTCGGCCGGGCGGCGAGGGCGCGGCGGGTGCGGGCCGCGAGCCGGTCGTCGCCGTCCGTCCAGGCGCCGCCGGGGCCGGCGCCGCGGAGCTGCACCCAGACCGGGTCGCCCTGGTGCCGCACCAGGCAGGCCCAGTGGTCGCCCTTGGGGTCGTGCCAGTTGGGCGCGGCCGGCAGGTCCACCCACGCCACCAGGGCCGCGTCCTCCGGCAGCTGCGCCTGGATCTGGGCCAGGCCGTACACCTGGCCGGCGGCCACGCCGTACTTGTCGGCCAGCCCCGCCCGGAACTGGGCCAGCTCCACCTGCACCGCGTCGCGGTCCGCCTCGGCCTTGCGGCGGTCCGCGTCCGCCCGGTCGTCGCCGCCCCGCAGGGCGTCGATCCGCCGGTCCAACAGGTTGAGCCGGTCGAGCAACTCCCGCTCCTGCCGCCGGTCCTCGTCGCCGACGCGGCGGGCCGCCAGGTCGTCCAAGAGGCCCCGCGCCAGGCTCTGCTCGAGGGCGTCCCAGGCGGCGGCCGGCCGGCCGCCGCGGGCGGCCACCACGGCCAGGGCCGGGAAGGGTGAATAGGAGGTCGTGGCGGCCCGGTCCAGGCCGCCGAAGCTGATCCGCCGGCGGGCGGCCTCAAAGCTCTTCCCGGCGGCCGGCCCCAGCTCCGCGGCCTGCGCGTACGCGCCGCGGGCGCAGCAGTTGACCAGCAGGTTCTTGTAGACCCACGCCGTGCTCGGGTGCCCTTCGCCGAGCACCGGCCGCTGGGCGGCGAGCGCCCCCCGCAGGAGCCGGTCCGCCTCGTCGAACCGGCCCTGGTGGAAGAGGTTGACGCTCAGGTTGGCGCGGCCGCGGGCGGTGTCCGGGTGGTGCTCGCCCAGCCGCCGCGTCAGGACCCCGAGCGCCTCGCGGAAGTACCGCTCCGCGTCGGCGTACCGGTCCTGGTCCTGCAGGCCGGCGCCGACGTTGTGGAGGACCACGGCCAGGTCCGGGTGGTCCGCCGGGAGCCGGTCGCGGAGGGTCGCCAGGGCCTCCGCGCACAGGGCCACGGCGTCCGCCCGCTTGCCCTGGTCCCGCAGGCACGTCGCCAGGTTGCCGGTGATCTTCGCGACGGCGCGGCTCTCGTCCGCCCGCGACCGCCCGAGGATCGCCAGCGCGTCCCGCAGCGGCTGTTCGGCGTCCGCGGCCCTCCCCTGGTGGAGGAGGTTCATCGCCAGGTTGTTCAGGGCCCACGCGGTGTTGGACGAGTTGTCGCCGTACCGCTTGCGGATGCCGGCGACCGCCTTGCGGTACAACAGCTCGGCGGCGGCGACGTGCCCCTGGGCGTCGCGGTTGTAGGCGAAGTGCAGGTACAGTCGCCCCAGCTCGGCGGGGTCCTCCTCCCGGAGCCGGCGGTGGATGGCGAGCGCCTTTTGAAACAGCTCCTCGGCCTCGTCGTACCGGGCCTGGCTTTGCAAGTTGACGCCCAGGTTCTGGTAGGAAGTGGCCAGGAGCGTGCTGTACTCGTCCCCGACCGCCAGAAGGGCCGTGATCGACTGGCGGTAGAGTTGCTCGGCGTCGCCGTAGAGGGCCTGCCGTTCGAGGTAGGCGGCCAGGTTGTTGAAGGCCACGCCGGTCCAGGGGTGGCGGTCCCCCCGCAGCCGGACGGTCAGGTCCAGGTTCGCCTGGTACAGCTGCCGGGCGTCCGCGAACCGGCCCCGCTTTTCCACGGTCGGGGCGAGGTAGAGGTAGACCAGCACCATCTCCGTGTACTCCTCGCCGACGAGCCGGTGATACAGTCCCAGGGCCTCACGGAGTTCCGTCTCGGCCTCGGCGTACTGCTCCTCGCCGTACCGGACCTGGCCGAGGTAGAGGTGGACCTGGGCCACGTACGGGTGGTCCTCGCCGAGGATCCCGCGGTAGATTCGTAGGGCCTCGCGGAGCTGC
>DASXAN010000406.1:0-4408 GCA_036406755.1 Gemmataceae bacterium | reverse complement strand
GCGTACATATATGCCTGGCGCAAGGGGGTGTTCGCATGGCGGTGACGCCGGACGACGGGTTCATCGTCACAAAGCTCAACTGGGTTGCCAACTACGCCCGGGCCAACAGCCTCTGGCCGATGCCGTTCGCCACGGCATGCTGCGGGATCGAGCTGATGGCCACGGCCAGCTCCCGGTACGACCTGGCCCGGTTCGGGGCCGAGGTCATGCGGTTCACCCCACGGCAGTGCGACCTGATGGTCGTCGCCGGCCGGGTGGTGATGAAGATGGTGCCGGTGCTGCAGCGCATCTGGCTCCAGATGCCCGAGCCGAAGTGGTGCATCTCGATGGGGGCGTGCGCGTCCTCCGGCGGCGAGTTTGACACCTACGCCACGGTGCAGGGCGTGGACCGATTCCTGCCGGTGGACGTGTACGTGCCCGGCTGCCCGCCGCGGCCGGAGCAGTTGATTCGGTCGATCCTGGATTTGCAGGACAAGATCAAGCGGACCGGCACGGTGCTGGGCGGCGAGTTCAAGGAACGGACGGCTTACGAGGGGCCGCGGCCGCTGGCCGTGCAGGTGCCCGACGATCAGAGGATGGTCGTGCCTGGCGACTACACCACCGCCACCCGCCTGCGGGACTAGGGATTCACCATGCCGCTTGCGGACGATCTGCTGCGCCAGCGACTCGGGGCGGACGGGTTCACCGTCTCCGACTTCCGTGACAACCACCGCCTCATCGTGCCGGCGGACAAGCTATACGCCGCCCTGGAGGCGCTCAAGCAGGGCGGATTCGACCTGCTCGCCGAGCTGACCGCCGCCGACTACCTCCACTACCCCGATGCCAAGGACCGGTTCGGCGTCATGTACGTGATCGTCAACACGACCACAGGCGAGCGGGTGATCGTCAAGACGTTCGTCAACGAGCCGGACCCGACGCTGCCGAGCGCCTTCCCGCTGTGGCGGGGGGGGGACTGGATGGAGCGCGAGGTGTACGACCTGTTCGGGGTGGTGTTCGAGGGCCACCCGGACCTGCGGCGGATCCTGATGCCGGAGGGGTTCGCCGGGTTCCCGCTCCGCAAGGATTACCCGCGGCGGGGCTACGGCGAGCGGCACAACTTCCCGGCCATCACCCGGGCGGAGGGCTGACACCCACCCGGCGCTGCGGGTGGGCTTGGACGGAGTGAGGAAATGCCGCTGGAAGTCGCAGACCGGTACGCCGACGACGCCGCCATCGAGGGGACGGACAAGGAGTTCCTCTGGACCCTCAACTTCGGCCCGCAGCACCCGGCCACGCACACGACCCTCCGCCTCATCCTCACCCTCGACGGCGAGCGGGTCGTCAAGGCCGTGCCGGACATCGGCTACCTGCACTCCGGGTTCGAGAAGCTCGGCGAGTTCCACGACTTCAACCAGTATTGCACCGTCGTGGACCGGATGAACTACATCTCGCCAATGTCCAATGAGGTGTCCTGGTTCCAGGCCGTTGAGAAGCTGCTCGGGTTGGATCTGACGCCGCGGTGCAAGTACCTGCGGGTCATCTTCAACGAGTTGGAGCGGATCAGCGACCACCTGCTCTGCGTCGGCGCCGCCGCCCTGGACCTGGGGGCGTTCACCGCCTTCCTGTACGCCTTCTACCAGCGGGAGAAGATCTACGACATCAAGGAGACGGCCTCCGGCCAGCGGTTCCACCCGAGCTATTTCCGCGTCGGCGGGGTCATGGCCGACGTGACCGACGACTGGGTGCGACAAGTGCGGGAGTTCGTCCGGCAGTTCCCGAAGGCCTACGCCGACATCGCCCGCCTGTTGAATCGCAACCGCATCTTTGTCGACCGGACCAAGGGCATCGGCGTCATGACGCGGGAACAGGCGCTGGACCTGAGCGCCACCGGGCCGGTTGCCCGGGCCAGCGGCGTGGTCCGCGACCTGCGCAAGGACGAGCCGTACCTGGCCTACCCGGACTTTGACTTCAAGGTCGTCTGCGCCACGGCCGGCGACTGCTACGCCCGCTACCTCGTTCGCATGGACGAGATGGTCGAGAGCCTCAAGATCGTCCACCAGGCGATCGAGAACCTGCCCGGCGGGGCGGTGAACGTGGACGTCAACAGCAAGGCGGTGATCCCGGACAAGTCGGCCGTGTACCGGTCGATCGAGGGGCTGATCCAGCACTTCGAGCTGTTCATGTGGAACCGGCAATGGAACACGCCGGTGGACGAGGTGTACGGGGCGAGCGAGTCGGCCAACGGGGAGCTGGGGTTCTATGTGGTCGGGGACGGGACGGGGCGGGCGTACCGGGCCCGGTGCCGGCCGCCGTCGTTTATCCACTTTCAGGCGTTTCCGTACTTGATCGAGGGGCACACGGTCAGCGACGTGGTGGCGGTGCTGGGGTCGCTGAACATCATCGCGGCGGAGCTGGATCGGTGAGTTGAAGAACCCACCCGGTGCAACGGGTGGGCTTTGCGGGACTCTGAAATGGCATTCTTGAGTGACGACCTGCGGAACCGCATCCAGGACCTGCTGCCGCGCTACCCGAGCAAGCAGGCGGTGACGCTGCCGGCCTTGCACCTGGTGCAGGACCACCACCGCTGCGTCCCGCTGGAAGCGATCCGCGAGATCGCCGACATCCTCGACTTGGCCCCGGCCGAGGTGCAGGACACGATGACCTTCTACGGCTTCTTCCGCACGCCGGAGAACCCGCTCGGCAAGACGCGGCTGTGGGTCTGCCGCAGCCTGGCGTGCCAGCTCCGCGGCTGCGACGACCTGACGACCCACCTGTGCGACAAGCTCGGGGTGAAGGTCGGCGGGACGACGGCCGACGGGGCGGTCACGCTGGAGACGGCCGAGTGCATCGGGGCGTGCGAGGGGGCGCCGGCCGTGCTGGTGAATGACGCCCACGTGATGAACGTGAGCAACGAGCGGGCGGACCAGTTGGTGGCGGAGTTGCGGAAGTAATACCACCTCCTCCCGAAGCCCACCCGCGGCGGCGGGTGGGTTCTAAATTACCCACCCGCCGCCGCGGGTGGGATTGGGGGGAAGGGGTGATCTGAGACTGGTGTTATGGCAGATTGCGAACCAGTACTGCTCGCGCGCGTCAACAAGCCCGACAGCGCCTCCCTGGCGTCCTACCGGGTCGACGGCGGCTACCGCACGTTCGAGCGGGTCGTCAAGGAGATGCAGCCGAACCAGGTGACTGACGTCGTCAAGACGTCGGGCCTCCGCGGCCGCGGCGGGGCCGGCTTCCCGACCGGCGTCAAGTGGACCTTCCTGCCCAAGGATCACCCCGGTCCGATTTACCTCTGCCTGAACGCAGATGAGAGCGAGCCCTGCACGTTCAACAACCGCGTCCTGATGGAGAAGGACCCGCACCAAGTGCTCGAAGGGGCGATGATCGCCGCCTTCGCCACCCGGGCCAGCACCGTCTACTACTACATCCGCTACGAGTACGGCGACGCCTACCGGGCCACCCAGAAGGCGATCGACGAGCTGTACGAAGCCAAGCTGCTCGGGCAGAACATCCTCGGCACCAACTTCGGGCTGAACATCTACACGCACCGCGGGGCGGGGGCGTACATCTGTGGCGAGGAGACGGGGCTGATCGAGTCGCTGGAGGGCAAGCGGGCCTGGCCGCGGATCAAGCCGCCGTTCCCGGCCGTCGAGGGCGCGTTCCGCAAGCCGACCGTCGTCAACAACGTCGAGACGCTCGCCTGCGTCCGGCACATCCTCGACCGCGGGGCCGACTGGTTCAAGTCACTGGGCGTGCCGGCCGACCCGAAGAACCCCCGCGACGCCGGCAGCTACGGGCCGAAGCTGTACAACCTCGCCGGCCACGTCGAGCGGCCCGGCACCTACGAAATCCCGATGGGCATCACCGTCCGCGACCTTGTCGAGAAGTACGGCGGCGGCGTCTGGAAGGGCCGCAAGGCGAAGGCGGCCAACCCGGGCGGGCTGAGCATGGGGTTCATCACGGCCGACGAGTTCGACCTGAAGCTCGACTTCGGCGACCCCGGCAAGTACGGCTGCCTCGGCCTGGGCACCGGGGCGGTCACGGTCGTGGACGAGACGACGAGCATGGTGGACGTGCTGCATAACGTCACCCGGTTCTTCGCCCACGAGTCGTGCGGCCAGTGCACGCCGTGCCGGGAGGGGACGGCGTGGATGCACAAGATCGTGGACCGCATCCGCCGCGGCCAGGGCCGTAAGGAGGACCTGGACATCCTCGTGGAGGTGGGCGACCGCATCGGGATCATGCCGGGGACGACCATTTGCGGCCTGGCCGACGGGGCCGGCTGGCCGGTGAAGACGATCGTCCGCAAGTTCCGGGCGGAGCTGGAGGAGTACATCAAGAGTGGTCAAAAGGCGCGGCCGCTGCCGGTCGTTGCCGCGCATTAGCCGCTTGCGGCTACGCGGGCGGCGGCTCGCATAGCCGCAAG
>DASXAN010000405.1:0-4281 GCA_036406755.1 Gemmataceae bacterium | reverse complement strand
CCATGACGACTAGCTGGCCGCTCGCATCCCGCCGCTGCCGCTGCCCGGCCCCGACCAGATGGCCCGCGTGCCGGAGGGCATCGAACAGGCCAGGGGCCAGCTCGAACCCTACCTGATGGAGCGGATCGACCAGGCCGGTGTCGAGCATCAGCCGCGCCGGCGTTGTGCCGAGCGCAACGTCGATCCAGTACCGGCCGTCCGGGGCGGCCGGCCAACAGGCCCGGGTCATTCGGGGAGCAACTCGGACGAGACGCTGGACACGACGTCGAACATCGGGTCTGCTTCCGCCGGAAAGACTTCGTAATGCACCGGCTTCGGGTCGAGCGCCTCGACGGCGGCCGTCACCTGATCGACCCGCATCCCGGAGGCGACGATCCGCCCGAACGCGAGGGCCACGATCTGGCCGGCGTAGTCGCGCCGCACCTGATCGCGCAACCGCTCCCAGGCCTCCTTGTTCTGTCCCAACTCGCGGTCGAACGGCGTCTCATTCATGGCGGCACCTCCGCCCCCATTATGCCCTCACACCGCCGCCTCGTACAGCCGCCGCAGGTCGGCCTCCGTCACCGGCCGCGGGTTGAACCGGGCCGTCCACTGCTCGCTCGCCTCCTCGGCCAGCAGCGGCAGGATGTCCCGGCTCACGCCGCACTCGGCCAGCGACGCCGGCAGGCCCGCCGACCGCATCAGCGTCGCCACCCGCCCGGCCAGCGCCTCCGCCCCGCCGCCCAGGCCGGCGTCTCGCGCCAGTTCAGCATACAACGGATCGACCGCCGCCGCGTTGTACCGGATGACGTGCGGCAGCATCACCCCGACTGCCACCCCGTGCGTCGTCCCGTAGTGGGCCGTCAGCGGGTTGGCGCAGGCGTGCGCGCAGCCGAGCATCGACGCCTCGATCGCCATCCCGGCCAGGTGCGCCCCCAGCTGCATGTCCGCCCGCGCGCCCAGGTCGCCCGGCCGGTCCAGCACCCGCCCGAAGTTCCGGCTGAGCAGGTTCCACGCCTGCCGGGCGAAGGTCTGCGACAGGGCGTTTCGCCGGGTACAGACGTAGCTCTCGATGGCGTGGGCGACCGAGTCCAGGCCGGTCACGGCCGTCACCCCCGGCGGCTGCGTCAGCGTCACCTCCGGGTCCAGCACGGCGATGCGGAAGGCGGCCTTCTTGTCCCCGCAGGCCATCTTCAGGTGGCTGGACTCGTCGGCGATCAGGGCGTACGACTGGGCCTCGCTGCCGGTCCCGGCCGTGGTCGGCACGCCGATCGACGGCAGCATCGGCTTTTTCGCCTTGCCGAACCCGTGGTAGTCGGCGATCGACCCGCCGTTGCTGACGAGGAAGTTCGTGCCCTTGGCCACGTCCATGGCGCTGCCGCCGCCGACGGCCACGAGCAGGTCGGCCCGGTGCTCGCGGGCGGCCGTGGCCCCGGCCTCGACGTGGCGGGCCGTCGGATTCTCCTCGACGGCGTCGAACACGGCCACGGCCAGGCCGGCGGCGCGGAGCGCCTCCTCGGCCCGCTGCGGGTGGCCGGCGTGCTCCAGCCCGGGGTCGGTGACGAGCAGGACGCGGGTGCCGCCCAGGTCGCGGGCCATCTCGCCCAGGCGGGAGAGTGAGCCGGCCCCGAAGACGACCCGGCCGAGCGGCTGGTAGTCGAACGGCGGCGGGGCGGATTCGCGGGGGGTCGTCATGGGGTGGGTTCGACGCGCGACCTTCTCCGAAGTGCCACTCATCATCAAATCCGGATCATCTCTTTGTCGAACTGGAACGCCCGGGCCCGGAACAGAAAGTCCACGATGCTCCCCTCGTGCGGCTGGAGCCAGTTCAGTGCGATCGTCGGGATCGGGCCGAGGTTCAGCCGGTCGATGTGCACGGCGTCGGCCAGGGCCCGCTGGAACTTCGCGTCCGCCGTCATGGCCGAGCACACCAGCGTCGGCCCGATCCGGGAAATCATCTGGTCCTGCGGGCACTCGACGACCGACACGAACGGGAACATGTACTCCTTCGCCGCGATCGCCTTGTCCGGGCTCTCGGCGAAGGCCACAACTGGCCGCAGGTAGTCGCACCGCTCCCGCTTCACCAGCCGCGGGCCGTACTTCTCGGTGGCGTGGTGGACGCCCGGCTCCTTCAGGTCGGCCTCGATCGCCGCCCAGACGGCGTCCGCCTGGCCCGGTACCGTGAACGCCGCCAGCCCGGCCTTCGGGTCCTCCGGTGGCAGCGGCTCGGCCGGTCCGAGCCGCTCGGCCAGGGCCTCGGCGATCTTCCGCCCGTGGCGGGACACCCAGACGCCGGAGCAGTTGATGCACCCGCGGCCGCTGTTGACGAAGACGCTGTCGGCCATGATGCCGAGGTACTTCTCCCAGTTGTCCACCTCGTCGTCGCCGAGGATGATCTTGCTGAACCCGGGGCCGTGGGCCTGCACCCGCGGGTTGCCCTTGTACTGCTCGACGGTCGCCGTGCCGCCGAAGATCAGGCTCCGCGGGCAGCTCTTCAAGACGGCCGCCCCGATCTCGCCGAGGCCTGGGTAGATGGCGATCGCCTGCTTCGGCACCCCGGCCTGGATGAAGGCGTTGGCCATGCGGTACGGCGTCCACGGCTCCTGCGGCCCGGGCTTGAGCACCAGCCCGACCTGGAGCGGGATGATCGGCAACCAGAGGGTGTGCACGCCGGGCGAGTTGCTCGGCAGGACCAGGCCGAGGACCGGCGACTGCGCCTGGTAGCTGACCGGCACGCCGCGGTGCTCGATGCCGTAGCCGCGGGTGAGGATGTCCAGGTCCAGCCCGCGGGTCAGGGCGTCGAGGATCTTGTCCATGTTCTCCAGGACGAACTTGTTCTTCGTCATGTTGAACCGGCACATGTGCTCCGGCAGGCCGGTCGTGGCCGACTGCATCCGCACGAACTGCTCCGGCGTCTGCGTGCCGTCGCCCAGGGGCAGCTCGGCCTCGGTGTAGAGTTGGCCGGCCTTCTTCACCATTGCCAGCAGGTCGCGGACGGGGATGTCGCGCAGCGCGGCGCGGGCGCGGTGCATGTGCCGCATGTCCCGCTCGACCAGGCCGCCGTTGGACCGGCTGACCTCGGCCAGCTCCTCGCCGGTGATGAAGTGGACGACCTTGTCGGCCTCCATGCTTCGGTACGGCTCGCCCCAGCGGGAAATCGGGATGTGCAGCATCGGCCCCTCTCCGCTCACTTCAGCCCCTGCTCGGACTTGAACTTGTCCGCGGCCACCTTGCCGTCGAGGAACACCACCTTGACCCACTTCGACGACGAGCCCCACTTGTACGTCTTGAACTTGGACCGCGGCTGGGACATGGACTGCATGTCGCCGATGCCGACCGCCGCCGCCCCGCCGGACGCCTCGGCCGCGGCCAGGTCGCCGCCCTCGTCCTCGCCCGGCCCGCCGAGCAGCTGCTCGACCTCGGCCAGCGTCAGGCCGGAGGCGATCTTGTCGTAGTTCGCCCGGGTGAGGTTCTTGCCCTTCTGGCAGCCGGCGACGGCGAGCGCGAGCAGTGCCAGCGCGACGGCGCGGCGGTAGTGGATTGTACCGAACATGGCTTGTCCCCTTACATGGGAGAAAGCCGCTTGCGGCTATGCGGGCGTCCGCATAGCCGCGAGCGGCTACTCAATACACCCCCACCGTGGTCGCCGCCGCCAGCGCGCGGAACGGCCGGACCCCGCTCACCCCGTCCCACGGATACTTCACGTACGGCGGCTCCCGCTCCCCCTCGTCCCGCTCCGGGAACCGCGGCACGAAGAACTCCTTCGTCAGCGTCGTCAGCAGCACCCGCCCCGTCTGGCCGTAGTCCACGACGCGGTCGTAGTCGTCCGGGTCCACCACCTGGATGGCGGCCCGAGGCTGCGGGGCGTAGTACGTGATCTTGTACCCGTCCGCCGGGCCGACCGGCCTCGAGCACGCCAGACCCATGAGCGTGTTGCCGTACGTCGGCGTCATGTACACCCGGTTCTCCAGAATCTCCTCCATCGCGAACCGGGTGAACTGCGGGGTGAACTCCGTCCCGCCGGAGAAGATGCCGGTGATGCCGGCGTCGGCGAGGCTCCGCAACGATCCTTCCGGCACCGGTTTGCCGATCTTCCGCCGCAAGTCCTCCAGCGCCCCGGCCCGGAGCTTCTCGTCGAGCGCTTCCAGCAGCTTCGGGGTGGTGAACATGCATTTGATGTCGTGCCCGGCGGCGAGGATGGCGATCGCCTGGTCGATGCAATGGTCCTTGTACTTGTTGACCTCGTCGATCCGGCGGTCCTTGAGGAGCTTGACCACCCACCGCGGGTCGAGGTCCACGCAG
>DASXAN010000404.1:0-2937 GCA_036406755.1 Gemmataceae bacterium | reverse complement strand
CCGAGGCGGTCGCGGCCCTGTTGCGGAAGACGGCGACGGCCGCCGCCGACGGACAGTACGAGCAGTTCAAGACGACGGCCCGGTTCGACGCCACGGCCCGGCACCCGGAGTGGCTCGGCTAGGCGGTCACGTGCCGGACGTATTCGCCCCGGTGCCGGCCCAGGCCCGTCGGCGGCCGTTACACTCCGGGCACTTCCCGGAGTGCTGGCACCGATTGCACCCGGCCGTCTCGGGGTAGGTGCCCTTACATTTTGGACACTTCCCGGTGCCGCCGCACTTCCAGCAGGTCGGGGCAAGAGCGCCGCAGTGGACGCAGACGATCGACGTCGCCGGCGTCTTTCCCTGGCAGTTTCGACAGGACATGACGGACATGGAAGCCGACTCCCGCGTGGATGGGGGATCGGCAAAGCTCAACCGCAAGCATGGCACGCCGCCGCCGACGTGTCAACGGATTCGCAACGGCGTGTCAGACAAAGTGGTCATCAGCCGGTCCGGCGGCCAGCTGAGCCAGACCGGCCGCCCGCCGCATGCCGGCGCTGGTCTGCCAGTTGTCCGGCTTGCCGGCATCGGGCCACGCCGGCGGCAGGTCCAACCGCAGGTAGGTCGCCAGTGCCTGGGCGTATGGCTCGTACAGCCCCCGCAACTCGGTCAGCTTGGCGACCGCCGCGTCGTCGTCCCGGACGCCGCACCCGGCCGATCGCAGGGCGGCCACCAACTCGGCCAGCCGCTCCGGCGGCAGCCGGTCGTGCGGCGGGGCGACCGGCGGGCGGCGGAGCACCAGGGCGATGTCCACCAGGGCGTGCCGGGCCATGGCGAACGTCAGCCGGGCCTGCTGCCGGTCCGCCCCGGAGGTCACCGTCAGCGCCAGGGCGGCGGCGTCGAGGACGCAGGTCAGGGCCGCCAGCCACGACTGGTTGTCGTGCTGCGAGCGGTAGTAGCTGAGCACCGGGTACGACAGGTGGCTCTCGAGCACCTCGGCCGCCCACCGCTCCGTGTCCTCCAGGCACCGGGCCAGGGCCCCGCCCTGGTCTGGCGGCAGCCGCAAGAGTAGCGCCCCGCCGCTCGGCGGCGATCCGGCCCGGGAGTCGAGCAAGGAGATGGTCAGCTCCCGCCGGGAGACCGCCTGGTAGAACACCGG
The DNA here is from genome assembly GCA_036406755.1 of Gemmataceae bacterium. Taxonomy (GTDB): domain Bacteria; phylum Planctomycetota; class Planctomycetia; order Gemmatales; family Gemmataceae; genus DASXAN01. The sequence continues at coordinate 1,799 of DASXAN010000404.1, read as the reverse complement.
CAAGTAACCGACGACGACCGCCAGGAACCCCAGCCCGAGCAGTCCTTCCACGACCGAGAGTAGCCGCCCGGCAAATCCTTTCGGGTTCACGTCGCCGTAGCCAAGCGTGGTGAACGTCGTCCCGCTCAGGTAGAGGCTGTCGCCGAACTGCTGATCGTACGCGGCGGCCGAATAGTGCAACAGGCCGAACCCCAGCATCAGGCCGACGGCCCAGATGGCGAACAGGGCCAAGAGCGAGAGCGGGCCGAACACGCTCAGGACGCCCTGGCGGCGGCGGGCCGGGAGGCCGTCGGCGAGCCGGCACCAGACCAGCCAGACGGCGCGGTAGTAGACGCGGGAGAAACGGTATGGTCGGGTGACTCGCCGGGGCAGGACGACGGCCTCGAAGGTGTCGAACAGGACCAGTGCCACCAGCAGAATGCCGACAACTGCCGACCCGGCCGCCATGAGAGCCTCCGCGAGGGAACCTGGGCCGCCCCGGCAAAGTGTACGGATCGCGCCGCGGCCGCACGACCCGCGCCACCGCCTCGATCCGGTTCACCGTCAATCTGGGTATTCCCCCCGTCGATTGTACCGGTGGTGACGTGAGCCTGACGGGCTGACGGGTCGTCCCGTCGCTGTCTCAGCCCGGGAGCGGCCGCCCGCACGCCGCGGGGCCGCCCTGCGCTGGGGGGGTGTCATGTGGCCCGCGATCGTGCTCGGCGGCGCGCTGGCGGTCGGTCAGCCGCCGGCCCCGGAACCCGCCCCGCCGCCATCTTCGCCGCCGGCCCCGGACCGCTGGCCGCTCATGCTCGCCCTCCAGGGCACCTGGCCCGGCTGGGTGCTCGACGGCAACAAACTCCAGCTCTACGGCTGGGTCGATGCCTCATTTACCGCCAGTACCGACCGGCACGACCAGCTGCCGATGAGTTTCAACTACCTGTCGAACCAGGCGGCGGTGCAGCAGGCGTGGCTGCGGTTCGAGCGACCCGTCGATCCGACCGCTACCACGCCGACGTTCGGCTTCCGCACGGACACATTCGTCGGCATCGATTACCGGTTCACGGTCGCCCGCGGCCTGTTCAGCTCCCAGTTGACCGACAACCAGGGCGAGCCGGCGACGTACGGCGTGGACCCGGTGCAGTTCTACGCCGAGGGCTACTTCCCCGAGGTCGGCCGCGGGCTGGACGTAAAGCTTGGCCGGTTCTTCGCCCAGTTCGGCTACGAGAGTATCGACACGACGCAGACCCCGTTCGTGTCGCGGTCGTACAACTTTATCTACGACCCGTTCACCCACACCGGGCTGCTCACCACGCTGAAGCTGACCGACGCCTGGAGCGTGCAGAACGGCGTCGTCACCGGCTCGGATGTGTTCATCGACCCGGCCGCCAACCCGACCTACATCGGCGGCGTCAAGTGGGCACCACCGACCGGCCGGGACAGCGTGCTGTTCGCCGTCATCCTCGGCGAGGGGCGGTTCGACCAGGAGCACCAGTTTCACAATCCGGAGATCTTCGACGTCGTCTACACGCACAAGTTCAGCGACCGGCTCAACTACGCCCTGGACGCGCTCTACGGGTTCACGACGGACGTGCCGGACGTCGGCTTCGCCAACTGGTGGGCTGCGGTCCAGTACCTGAGCTACGCGCTGACGCCGCGGCTGACGGCCGTCAGTCGGCTGGAGTTCTTCGACGACGTCCAGGGCCAGCGGACCGGGTTCGCCGGTCTGTATGTCGCGCCGACGGTCGGGGTGACCTTCAAGCCGAACAAGTTCCTCGTCGTCCGGCCCGAAGTGCGGTTCGATTACAACACGGAGACGC
>DASXAN010000403.1:0-1838 GCA_036406755.1 Gemmataceae bacterium | reverse complement strand
GATGTCCGCGCACTGCCGCGGGACGCCGGAGATGCGGCGGGCGTCGGCCTCGAGCTCGTCCCGGTCCAGCGTCGGCCGGTCGCACCGGATCGGCTCCGGCGGCGGCAGGAGTTTGGTGCAGACCCGCTTCTCGGCCAGCCCCGCGTAGCCGGCGCGGAAGTAGCCGACCGGCTCGGTGAGCAGCACGCGGCCGCTGCGGACCGGGTAGGCGGCGGCCATCACGGCCGTGTCTTCGAACGCCTGCGCCGTGAGCAGGACCGGCCGCGGGGCGGCGGTCGGCCGGCAGGCGGTCACCTGCCCCGGCGGCATCCGGCAGCCGGCGGCCAGGAGTGCGCCCAGCACCGACCCGGTCAGGCGTCGCAGCGCGGTCCGACCCATGCCGTCCCCCCGGTTTGCGGGACTGTCAGCGCTTATCGGCCCACCGCACTCGGCACGGTGAGCGGAATCGGCGTCCCGACCCGGGAGACGGGGCAAGGCGTGCCGGTTGCGCGGCCGGTACGCTGTCGGGTGGTGATCAGTCCCATAGGTCCTATAAGTCCTATGGGACCCATAGGACCAATCGAACCCACCACCACCCAAGCCGCGAGGACCCCGCACATGGCAGTCAACGCCCCCCTCAACCGCAAGCTCCACATGGGCCTGGTCGGCGGCGGCCAAGGGTCGTTCATCGGCCGCGTCCACTCGATCGCCGCCTGCCTGGACAACGGGGCCGTCGTCGTGGCCGGGGCGCTGTCCCGCGACCCGGCCCGGGCGAAGGCGTCCGCCCCGGACTACGACATCGCCCCGGATCGGGCCTACGGCTCCTACCAGGAGATGATCGCCGCGGAGAAGAAGCGGCCGGACGGCGACCGGATCGACTTCGTGGCCGTGACCACGCCCAATCACACGCACTACGAGATCGCCAAGGCGGCGGCCGACGCCGGGTTCAACGTCGTCTGCGACAAGCCGCTCACCTTCGACCTGAAGCAAGCGGAAGACCTGGCCGAGACGGTCAAGCGGACCGGCGTGGTGTTCGCGGTGACGCACAACTACACCGGCTACCCGCTGATGCGGCAGGCGCGGGACATGGTGCGGTCCGGCGAGCTGGGCGAGGTCCAGGCGGTGCGGGCGTTCTACATCCAGGGCTGGCTGCGGACGCGGCTCGAGAAAGAGGGCCAGAAGCAGGCCGGCTGGCGGACCGACCCGTCGAAGTCCGGCGCGGCCGGGTGTTTCGGCGACATCGGCACGCACGCCTACAATCTGGGCCGGTTCGTCACCGGGCTGATCCCGGACCAGGTGTCGTGCCTGCTCAAGACGTTCGAGCCGGGCCGGCAACTCGATGACTACGGTACCGCGGCGATCCGCTACAAGAATGGCGGCCTCGGCACCGTCACCGCGTCACAGATCAGCCACGGCCGCGAGAACGACCTGTGGATCGAGGTGGACGGGACGACGGCGGCGGTGGAGTGGCACCAGGAGGCGCCGAACAAGCTGATCGTCCGCAAGAATGGCGAGCCGCACCGCGTCTACACGCGGGCCGGCGGTCCGTACCTGGGCAAGACGGCCGGCGACTCGTCGCGGCTGCCGAGCGGGCACCCGGAGGCGTTCTTCGAGGCGTTCGCGAACATCTACACGGCGGCGTACGACGACATGGTGAAGCGGGCGGCCGGGCAGAAGGTGAACGACGCGGACAGCCTGTACCCGAACGTCTGCGACGGGGTGGACGGGATGAACTTCATCACGCAGTGCGTGGCCAGCTCGAAGCAGGACGGGCACTGGCTGTCGCTGGGGCACAAGTTGTGTCGGTGATCGAACAGGAACAACATTGTGACGCCGCGACGCGAGTCCGCGAGCGGAGC
>DASXAN010000402.1:0-1956 GCA_036406755.1 Gemmataceae bacterium | reverse complement strand
CCGCCCCGGCGGGTAAGGACCGGGGTTAGCGGCGCGGCGAGGGCGGCGTGCGGACGGTGTTCTGCAAGGAGTCGGCGAACTCCTCGGCCGGCCCCTGGTCGGCCGGCTTGGCGGCGGCCGGTACGGCGTCGCCCTGACGGGCGAACTCGCGGGTTTCGGTCAGGAGCAGTCCGCTGGGGACGGCCGGCCCGCCCATCGTCAGTGACAGGCTGGACCCGAGGGCGACGATCGCCAGGGCGGGGACAAGGACCAAGCAGGCCACGGTCAAGCCGCGGGTGGCCTTCCGCCCAGATTGCGTGCGGTATCCTGACATGGAACGGTTCCTCGGGATAATCGATGCGTTGGCGGCGGGTTCCGGTCGGGCCAACATTTCACGCATTGTGACCGATCTTATCTGAAAATCAAGCCTTCGCCCAACTTTTTTTCCCACCACCTGGGCCTAGTACAGCCAAGCGTAGCCCGCGTTGGCCAGCGCCCGGTACATCTCGTTGATGTAAGTATAGTAGCCTTTTCCGTGCCACGTGCCACTGGCAATTCCGACGACGTGGCCTTGGGCGTCGATCATCGGCCCGCCTGACCGGCCGATCTGCTGCGGGATGTCGGCCTCCCAGTAGAGCGCGGACGTCTTGTCCGGCTTGTGAAGGAGCTTCTTTTCCTTCACCGTGTCGAACTGGATTTCCGGCGGGCCGTCCGGCGAGCCGCCGACCGTCATGACCGCCATCGGCAGCCGCAGCTGAAACCGCCCCTTCGGGCAAATTGGCACCACGCCGGCGAAGTCCGGCAAGACCGCTTCGAGGACGGCGAGGTCCTCATTCGGCATCCGCGCCCGGACGAAGGCCGTCTCCAGCGAGGCGAGCTTGGGGTGGCTCTTCGCCGTGTAGACGTACAGCTCTACCTTTTTGATGTCTTCCTTTTCCCGTCCGGGCACCGCCTTTTCCGGGACGAGGTGGGCGGCCGTGAGGAAGAACACGGCCGGCCCGCGGCGGGCAACGGCCACGGCCGTCCCGTAGGAGCGGCTGGCCGGGTGGTAGGTGCGGACGGTCGCCTCGTACGCCCCTTGCTGCCGCGCATTGGGGAACTGCGGATTCTCGACGAACTGTCCCGGCAGGGCGGCGAGCAGCAGGAGCGAATACACCGGGCCGACCCTCGGCGGTGGGCTGTGGGATTTGGTTAGGTTACCACCGCGGAGGCCGGGTCGGCAAGGCGGGCGGCGCGCTTGCCCAATTCCCGGCCGCTGCGGAGACCGCGTTGCCCCCACGCCCGGCCGAGCCTGCGGCCCGTGCGGCAAGCCCGTGACTTGAGCAAATCCCCCACCATTCGGACGCCGGCCGGCCGTCGCGGCCGCAAGGTCGGCAAAAAGGTTCAAACCCGCCCAACCCGCCGGCCGATGACATACGGCCGAAGACCGACAGCCGCGGTGTACCTGCGCAGCGGGGCATCCGGCCGCCGGCGGCGGCACGGCCGAGGAGGGGGCTGGGTCATGCGCACGCGATTCACGCCGGTCCTGCTGGGGGTCTACCTGCTCGGGCCGGGGTGCTCGTTCTACCGCAACGCCGCGCTCAACATCGTGCACGAGCCGATCCTGGCACTTCAGGAAAAGACCATCCTCCGGCGGCACGAGCGGCTGGGGCGGCTGGCGTGGGACGAGATGGTGGCCCAGTACGGCTGCCAGTTCAGCGAAGACTATCGGGCCGGGTTCATCGACGGGTTCGTGGACTACCTGACCTACGGCGGCTGCACCGGCGACGGGTGCGGCGAGGGGCCGGTGATCCCGGCCGTGCCGCCGCCGCGGTACCGGCGGGCCAAGGCCATGTCGCCGGAAGGGCTGCGGGCGGCCGAGGACTGGTTCATGGGGTTCCGCCACGGGTCCAACACGGCCATGGCCAGCGGGCTGCGGCAACTGGTCGTCGTGCCGGTGTTCGATCGGCCGGTCCCGTCGCTGGAAGAGGCGCCGGG
>DASXAN010000401.1:0-5966 GCA_036406755.1 Gemmataceae bacterium | reverse complement strand
GGGATTTCCGCCATCCGAAGGCTGTGTGCCGTTGTCCGCGAATCGCATTCCATCGTTGGCCCGGCTCCGTCGTCGCCTGCTCGCCTGGTTTGACCGCCACCGCCGCGACCTCCCCTGGCGGCGCGACCGCGACCCGTACCGCGTCTGGGTCAGTGAGGTCATGCTCCAGCAGACGACCGTCGCCGCCGTCGGCCCGTACTTCGAACGGTTCGTCGCCGCCTTCCCGACCGTCACCGCCCTGGCCGCCGCCGACGAGCAGGACGTGCTCCGCCTCTGGGAGGGACTGGGCTACTACCGCCGGGCCCGCCACCTGCACGCCGCCGCCCGCCGGCTCGTGGCCGAGCACGGCGGCACCCTGCCGGACGACCCGGCCGTGTGGGCCGACCTGCCCGGCGTCGGCCGGTACATCCTGGGGGCGGTGCTGTCGCAGGCGTTCGACCGCCGTCTGCCGATCGTCGAGGCCAACAGCCTGCGGGTGCTGTGCCGGCTGTTCGGCTACGCCGGCGACCCGCGGAGCGGCGCGGGGCAGAAGTGGCTGTGGGAGACGGCCCGCGCCGTGCTGCCGGCGAAGCGGGTCGGCGACTTCAACCAGGCGCTCATGGAGCTGGGCGCCCTCGTCTGCACGCCGACGGCCCCGAAGTGCGAGTCGTGCCCGGTCGCGGCGGCGTGCGTGGCCCGGGCGCAGGGCTTGCAGGGCGTGATCCCGCCGAAGCCGGCCCGGCCGGCCGTGACCGAGGTGCGGGAGGTGGCGGTGGTGGTCCGCCGCGGGCCGCGAGTGCTGCTGGTGCGACGGCCGGCGGAGCGACCCGCAAGCGGGTACCCCGCCCGGTGGGCCAACATGTGGGAGTTCCCGCACGGCGAGCTGGAGGCCGGCGAGAGCTACGAGGCCGCGGCAGCAAGGCTACTCGGGCCGCTCACCGGGCTGACCGCCGACCTCGGACCGGAGCTGCTGACCGTCCGCCACGGCGTCACGCGGTTCCGGATCACGCTCGTGTGCCTGGAGGCGGAGTACCGCGGCGGCCGGTTCCGGTCCGAGTTCTACAGCCGCGGCCTGTGGCTGCGGCCGGCGGAACTGGCCGAATACCCGGTGAGCACACCCCAGCGGCGGCTGGCCCGGGCGGTGGCCGGGGCCGTCCGCCAGCGGCGGCTGTTCTGACGGCCGAGTGATCTGTCACTGTTGATTTGACGAGTGACCTTTGGCTTCGAGTTCCTCCCAACACTTCTCCAGTGGAAACGCCTTCCGCAGCGCCGCATACAGGACGCGGTGGCGGTCCCGCATGAATTGGGCCTGCTTTGCGAAGTGTACCTTCGCCAGCGCCCGGGCATCTCGTTCCTCGTCGGCGGTCAGTGAATCGAGGCGGGTTTCAGGCGGTATGCTGCCCCGGTACCTGACGATCACCCGTTTCTTCCCCCGGTGTTCGTCGATCAGAGCCACCGCCCGCCGCTCCAGCTCGGCGAGGTCGGCCAGATACGCGTCCCGCAGCGCGTCGGCCGACCGGACGTACCTGAGGAAGCCCTCCTTGACCCGCGCGTCGGGTGGAAGCTCAACCCGACTGTCGCGGACGTCGTAGGACCGAACCGGCACGTCGAGCCGCTCCTGGACGTATTCGTCCGGGCGGAACGGCATGACGCCCAGCTTCGACGGGTCCCAGCGGAAGAACTTGATCGACCACCACGGCTCGGTCACGTTCTGTTCGGCCGCCTCGCGGTAGTAGAGGTAGACGCTCCACTGAGCCGGATCGGCGCGGACGGTTTCCACGGTCAGCGCCGCCGACTTGGCCCGCCCGCCGACCACGATCGTGTCGACCTCCAGCCGGTAGACGTCGGCTGGCGGCCGCCCGCGGAGGGTGAGCCACGGGTCGAGGGCAACCCCTTTCGCCCACGCGGCACGGACGAAGCTGCCGCCCCGGCGGTAGTCGCGGTGGTCGAAGCCCGGGCCGGCGAACTCGCGGACCGCCTTGTCGAAGGCGAAGAACCGCTGGCGGTGTTTGGGGTCCTCAAAGGCCAGCTGATCGACGGGGACCGGGGCGGCGGCCGGTTGCGGCTGAGCCGGAGGCTTGGGGGCCAGTTCGAAACAGCCGATCAGGCCGCCGCATCCGGCGGTCAACAGGGCGCCGACGAACGGGAAGGCGGGTCGCCTCACCTTTGTCCCCACTGACCGGGTTCCGTACATCGTCAGCCCCGCCGTCGGGTGTGAACCCCGTTCACGGTTGGTTGCCGAGTCCCGGCACGAGGCCGCACCGTGCCTCGGCCTTATCGTGATCCGTTGCCGGCCTTATTATTCCGCGCCATACCCCAGGGACCCGGGTTACTGACCGTCCGAGTCCCGGCGGTCGCTCGGTGAACCAGACGCGGCCGCCGAAGGTTCGGTCGCCACCGGCGCAAGTCCGCCCACCAGGTTGCCCCCACGGCAGCCACGAACGTCCGCCAAAGCCAGCTTGGCGGATCGCCAGTTCGCCGCGCGGCGGGCCGCGGAATTCCTAAGATGGCATCATGCCGAAGCGCGCCCTCATCCTGGTCGCCGTGCTGCTCGGGGCCTACCTGCTGGCCAAGCTGCTCGTCCCGTCGCCGGCCCCGCCCGACGACGGCCTGCTGCCCGTCGGCACCGTCGCCCCCGACTTCGACGCGAAGGCGGTGGACGGCCGGCCGGTCCGGCTGAGTGACCTCCGCGGCAAGGTGGTCGTGCTCGACTTCTGGGCGACGTGGTGCGGCCCGTGCGTCGGCATGATCCCGCACGAGCGGACGCTGGTGGCCCGGCTCCAGGACCGGCCGTTCGTGTTCGTCGGCATCAGCGCGGACGACGAGGAGGACGAGCTGCGGAACTTCATCAAGGACAACCGCCTGACCTGGCCGATCGTCCGGGACGGCTCCCTGGGGCCGATCCAGAAGCAGTACCGAGTGGAGGGGCTTCCGACGGTGTACGTGCTCGACGCGGCCGGCGTCATCCGGTTCAAGGGGGCCGGCGTAGGCGCGGTGAACCTGGACAAGGCGGTGGACGCCCTGCTGGCGGAGCTTCACTGACCGCGGAACTCCTCCGCCTGCATCCGCCGCGCGTCCGCCTCCGCGTACCGCTTGTAGACGACCGGCATCAGCCCGCCGATGACGGCGGTGAGGATGACGCCGACCAGCAACGGCCCGTACCAGATGCCGTACGGCTGGCCGGCCACCAGGGCGTACAGGCCGAACGCCAGCGCCACCACGCCCAGCCCGACGAACGCCCAGCCGACCGGGATCAGCACGGCCCGCCCCTTGCCCCGCGGGGCCAACATCCCGATCATCGCGCCCCACAGGCCGCCGAGCGACCCGAGCAGGCCGCCGCCGACCCCGCCGACCCAGACCCCGAACGTCAGCTCGTCGAACCACGGTTGCGACATCGTCAGTCCCCCTTCGCCTTGAGGAGTTTCCGGTGCAGGTTCAACACGGCCCGCGCCGCCGACGGGCCGATCTCGCCGCGGTCGATCAGGTCGGCCAGCAGGTCGGCCATCGGGTCGGCCGGCCGGCCCTCGACCAGGCCCCGCAGCCGGCCGATCAGCTTGTCCAGCCGGCCGCGGATGGTCGGGTAGCTGACCCCGTACGCCGCCGCCACGTCCTTGAGCGACCCCGACGCCAGCACCAGCCGCTGGACGAATTCCAGGTCATCGTCGTCGAGCTGCCGCAGCGGCGTTTGTCGGTCGTCGGCGTCGCTCATGGGCCACCCTCGCCCGCCACCGGTTCTTCGGTCCAGGCTACGACCCATTTTCATAAAATGCAAGTTGATTTCAACAAAACGAAAGCCGTGCGCGGACTGCTGACAATTGATTCCGGAATCAGGAGAACCGCATATCCTGTTCTCTGACAGGCCGTTGTGTTGCGGATTACAGATGATTCCGGCCGTTTTGCGATGATTCTGAGGTGGGGTGGGGCGACCCTGCCGGAATCAATTCGACTTGCTTGTAGCGGGTCGGACGCCGGCCTATAACGGCGACAGCGCCCGGAGGACCGTTCGTTGGAGAAATCGACCCGCAACAACAGCACCGCCCGCGGTAGCCGTGTCGCAGCGAACGGGGCCGTGGACCACGCTCGGATCGAGGCGGCGGTGCGGGAAATCCTGCTGGCCGTCGGCGAGGACCCGGACCGGGAGGGGCTGCGGGAGACGCCGGCCCGCGTCGCCCGCATGTACGCCGAGCTGTTCGCCGGGCTGCGGCAGGACGCACGGGTCCACCTCCGCCGCGTGTTCACCGTCAAGTACGACGAGATGGTCCTCGTCAAGGACATTTGCTTCGCGTCGCTGTGTGAGCACCACCTGCTGCCGTTCATGGGCAAGGCCCACATCGCCTACCTGCCCAACGGCAAGGTCGTGGGCCTGAGCAAGATCCCGCGGGCGGTCGAGGCACTGGCCCACCGGCCGCAGGTGCAGGAGCGGATGACCGAGGGCCTGGCCGACCTGCTGATGGACGAACTCGACGCCCGCGGCGTGGCGGTCATCCTCGAGGCGACGCACACGTGCATGGCCATCCGCGGCGTCCGCAAGACGGGCAGCGTCATGACCACCAGCGCCATGCGGGGGACGTTCCGCAGCAACCCGGCGACGCGGTCGGAGTTGCTGTCGCTGATCTACGGGCCGCGGTAATGCTCGCCACGTTCTGTACCCGCGTCGCTCTGGGGATGTTGGGTAGTCTGCTGCTCCTGTCACCGCGGCAACTGCACCCGCGGTTCTTCCGCACCCATTTCCTGACGGCCCTGGGGCTCCTGGTCGTCGCCACGTTCACGGCCTGGCCGGAGTCCGACAGTTGGCCGGCCGCGTTGCTCACCCTCGGAAGCGTGCTGGCAGTTTTCGGGTGCTTAAGCTGGTCCCTGGAGCCGGCGCCCGGCGGGCGAACGATCATCGTGCTGACATGCCTGGCTTTGGGCGTCGCCCTGGCGCTCATGCCCCGGCTGGAGCCGGAGAGCTTTTGGGTGGTGCTTCCGCGCGAAATGCCGACCCCCCAGTACCGTTCGGCGTTACTGCTGGCCGGCGATCTGACGTCCGCCGCCGTACTTGGCACCGCGCTGACGGCAATGCTCGTTGGCCACTCGTACCTGATCTCCCCCGGTATGACCCTGACGCCGCTGATGCGCTGCTTGCTCGCCGGCGGCGTGGCCCTGGCGGCGCGAGTCGCAGTGATCGGCTGGGGCCTGTGGCGCTGGACCGAACTGAACCCGACGTATACCCTGAATGATGAGGTCGTCTTGTGGCTACCGGTCCGCTGGCTGGTCGGCATCGTCGCCCCGCTCGGGTTCGGGTGGATGGCGTACTCGGCCGCCCGCATCCGGTCCACGCAGTCGGCCACCGGCATCCTGTACGTCGTGGTCGTGTGCGGGTTCCTCGGCGAGCTGCTCGGCCTGCTGCTGACGCGGCAGACCGGGCTGCCCCTGTGACCCGCCCCCCGGACCCCCACCCGCGTGAACATCCGCTTTGCCTGCCCGGCGTGTGACGCGCCGGACCGCTTTGATTCGCCCGGGGACCCGCAAGCGGGTACCCCTCCGTGGCACTGCCCGGCGTGCGGCCACACGGTCGAGCGCCCGGCCGCCCCGACGGCCGACGGCAAGCTCGTCTGCTGCGCCCTGTGCGGCAACGGCGAGCTGTACCGCCAGAAGGACTTCCCGCAGTGGCTGGGCATGTCGCTGCTGGCCGGGGCGTGCGTGTCGTTCTTCATTCTGGCGGTGGTCTTCTACCAGTACACCGCGGCCTGGGCGGTGCTGCTCGGGTCGGCGGCGGTGGACGGGCTGTTGTACTACGGCGTCGTCGGCGACGTGGTCATGTGCTACCGGTGCGGGTGCCAGCACCGCGGGGCGCCGAGCCGCGGGTTCGACCCGTTCGAGCTGGCCGTCGGCGAGCGGTACCGGCAGGAGCGGCTGCGGCGGGAGCAGTTGAAGAATGACAAGGTGACCGGGTGACACAGTGACACGGTGACGGAGGTGCTTGCCACCGTGTCACCGTGTCACCG
>DASXAN010000400.1:0-3556 GCA_036406755.1 Gemmataceae bacterium | reverse complement strand
GCCTCGTGCGGGTCGAGGTGCTGGCCGAGCAGCTCGAGGTGGGCCGGGGTGATCTTGACCAGGCTGAAGTCCGCCGCCGTACGGAACGCCGCCCGCAGTTCGTCCATGGCGTTACCGTCGCCGAGCAGGTGGACCGCCCGGCCGGCCAGCAGCGGGGCGAACAGGCTGGTGACGGTCAGGTCGAAGCTGATCGACGACTGCACCGGCGCGCCGGTGCCGGCCGCCGCCGCGTAGGCGGCCGTGCACCAGGTCAGGTAGTTGGCCAGGGCCCGGTGGGGGACCATCACCCCCTTGGGCCGGCCGGTCGAGCCGGAGGTGTAGATCACGTAGGCCAGGTCGTCCGGCCCGGCCGACCGCGGCGGGTCGTCGTCCCGCTCGGCGGCGACGGCCCCGCAGTCCGGGTCGAGGCAGACCACGCGGGCCGCGTGGGCGGGCAGGCTCAGGAGCAGCGGCGGCTGGGTCAGCAGGACCGGCGCCCGGGTGTCGGCGAGCATGAACGCCAGCCGATCTTTCGGGTAGGTCGGGTCGAGCGGCACGTACGCCCCGCCCGCCTTGAGGACGCCGAGCAGGCCGACGACCATCTCGGGCGACCGCGTCATGCACAGGCCGACGAGGACGTCCGGCCCGACGCCGAATCGCCGCAGGCGGTGCGCCAGCCGGTTCGCCCGGCCGTTCAGGTCGTGGTAGGTGAGCCGGTCGGCGCCGGCCACGACCGCCACGGCCTGTGGCGTGCGCGCGACCTGGGCCTCGAACAACTCCTGAACACACGGTCCTGCCATGCTGGGCCTCGCCGGAGCAAATGGTCCTTCCCCCGCGCCGCCGCGGCCCCGCCCGGACGGTCCGGCGCGGGGGCGCCGCACTCCGGGCGAGGTCATCACTGAAGCGTTGGACGGGGCTGCGTGGGGCTCCCGGCCGCGTTCACGTGCGATCTCCGCCTCCGGTTCAGGACGATCTGCCTGACCTGACGCGACGATCGATGATACATCGCTTCGGACTACGCTACCTGACGCTGTCGTCAGGTGCAACAATTAAGTGTGTGGAGTTTTCCGGACCGGGACCGGTTCGGCCGCCGGCCGGAAAGCCGTTGCCTCCGCTGTGTCCGGGGGCTATCGTCAGCCGTAGCGACCCCCGAGCATGTCCGGCCGTCCCGACGAGCGGTTGCCGCGCAGTTAATCAGGGGTGTGTCCGACCTGGGCCGCGGCGCACCGCCCCACTGCCGGCGGAGGACCCTATGCCCACTTACATCCAGGCCAACCGCCAGCTGCGAGTCACCACCCCGCTGGGCAAGGACGCCCTCCTGCTGGTCGGCATGACCGGCCACGAGGCCGTCTCCCAGCTGTTCACCTTCGACCTCGACGGCCTGGCCGAGGCCGGCCAGGCCGTGGACTTCGCCGCCCTGCTCGGCCAGAACGTCACCGTCGAGATCACCCTGCCCGGCGACAAGACCCGGTTCGTCCAGGGCATCTGCAACCGGGTGACGGAAGGCGTCCGCGGCGAGGTGTTCACCGCCTACCAGCTGCACATCGTCCCCAAGCTCTGGCTGCTCACCCAGCGGTCCACTAGCCGCATCTTCCAGCAGCTCAGCGTCCCGGACATCCTCCAGAAGGTACTCACCGGCTTCGACACCTCCTTCCAGCTCCAGGGCAAGTTCGAGCCGCGGGACTACTGCGTGCAGTACCGGGAGACGGACTTCAACTTCGCCAGCCGGCTGATGGAAGAAGAGGGCATCTACTACTTCTTCAAGCACACCAAGGGCGGCCACCAGATGATCGTCGCCAACAGCCCCGACAGCCATCCGGACGTGCCCGAGACTAGCACCGTCATCTACGAGGGGGTCGAGGGCGGCACCCGGGACGAGGACCGGGTCCGCGTCTGGGCCAAGACCCAGGAGGTCCGGTCCGGCAAGTACACCCTCTGGGACCACCACTTCGAGCTGCCGCACAAGCACCTGGAGGCGACCAAGGCCATTCAGGACAGCGTCCAGGTCGGCAAGGTGACGCACAAGCTCACCGCCGGGGCCAACGGCCAGCTGGAGCTGTACGACTTCCCCGGCGAGTACGCCGAGCGGTTCGACGGCGTGAACAAGAGCGGTGGCGACCAGCCGGCCGACCTGCAGAAGGTCTTTCAGGACAACACCCGCACGGTCGGCATCCGCATGCAGGAGGAGGCGGTGCCGGCGATCACCGTCCACGGGGCCGGCGACTGCCGCCAGTTCGTCGCCGGCCACAAGTTCACCCTCACCCGCCACGGCACCGGCGACGGCCCGTACGTGCTTACGGCCGTCGAGCACTCCGCCTACCAAGGCGAAGACTACCGCAGCGGCATGGGCGGCGGCACCGACTACTCCAACACCTTCATCTGCATCCCGCTGGCCCTGCCGTTCCGCCCGCCGCGGACGACCCCCAAGCCGGTCATCCCCGGCACGCAGACGGCGGTGGTCGTCGGCCCGAAGGGGCAGGAGATCTTCACCGACAAGTTCGGGCGGGTGAAGGTGCAGTTCCACTGGGACCGCGAGGGCAAGAACGACGCCGACAGCTCCTGCTGGGTGCGGGTGGCCCAGTTCTGGGCCGGCAAGCGGTGGGGGGCGTACTTCTGGCCGCGGATCGGCCAGGAGGTCGTGATCGCCTTCGAGGAGGGCGACCCGGACCGGCCGCTGATCGTCGGCTCGGTCTACAACTCCGACCAGATGCCGCCGTACCTGGGCGACGGCCCCGACAGCAAGCACCCCAAGGACAATAAGGTCAGCGGCGTGAAGAGTAACACGACGCCGGGCGGGGTGGGGTTCAACGAGTGGCGGTTCGACGACACCAAGGGCAAGGAGCAGGTGTTCATCCACGGCGAGCGGGACCTGGACGTGCGGGTCAAGAACGACCGCCGGGAGCGGGTGTTCGGCAACAGCCACCTGATCGTCGGGTGGGAGAAGGACGGGAAGAAGGGCGGCGACCAGCGGGAGATGGTCTACCAGAACAAGCACCTCAAGGTCCACAAGGACCAGGAGGAGCAAATCGGCGGCAACACCAAGTTGCACGTCGGCGGGGTGGACGACGGCAAGGGCAACGTGGACGTCCTGATCGACGGCAAGAAGACGGAGACGGTCGGCGACCAGTATCACCTGCACGTCAAGAAGCTCTGGGTCCAGAAGGTCGACGAGGACTACCAGCTGACGGCCAAGAACCGGTTCCTCCTGACCGAGGAGGACGACGAGCACCACATCAAGCTAGCGCGGGTGGTGAAGGCGGACGAGAACGACTACCTGACCGTCGGCGGCGACAAGCAGTCGAAGGTGACCGGCGGGTACGCCCTGGAGGCCGGGACGGTCCACCTGAAGGCCGGCCAGACGGTGGTGATCGAGGCCGGGACGCAGCTGAGCCTGAAGGTGGGCGGGAACTTCATCGACATCAGCTCGGCCGGGATCTCCATCAAGGGGACGGCGGTGATGATCAACAGCGGCGGGGCGGCCGGGAGCGGCAGCGGGGCCAGCCCGCAGGCCCCCAACGACCCCAACCCGCCGGACGACGCGGCCGAGGCCAAGCCGACCGCCCCGGACGTGGCCGAC
>DASXAN010000399.1:0-2578 GCA_036406755.1 Gemmataceae bacterium | reverse complement strand
CGCCTCGTGGATGTTATGTCGGTCGCTGAACACCGTCGTCACGTTCGGCGGCATCACGTCGTCCAGGTATCGCAGCCGGTCGAGGTTGATGTCGAGGATGGTGACGTTCGCGCCGAGTCCGGCGGCCACCTTGGCCGCGTTCGCCCCGACGATGCCGCCGCCGAGCACCACCACGTTGGCCGGGGCGACGCCCGGCACCCCGCCGAGGAGGATGCCCCGGCCCTGGAACGGCCGCTCCAGGAACTTCGCCCCCTCTTGAATGCTCATCCGTCCCGCGACTTCACTCATCGGGGTGAGCAGCGGGAGCGTGCCTCGGGCGTCACGGATCGTCTCGTAGGCGACGGCGACACAGCCGGAGTTCATCACCGCTCGGGTCAGGTCCTCGCTGGCGGCGAAGTGGAAGTAGGTGAAGATGATCTGGCCGTCGCGCATCAGCGGCCACTCGTCCGGCAGCGGCTCCTTGACCTTCACCACCAGGTCGGACCGGGTCCAGATGGCGGTGCCGTCGGCGACGATCTCCGCCCCGTGCTGGGCGTACTGCTCGTCGGTGATGCCCGAGCCGGAGCCGGCCCCGGCCTCGATCAGGACGGTGTGGCCGCCGCGGGTCAGCTCGTCCACGCCGACCGGGGTCATGGCGACGCGATACTCGTCCGTCTTCACTTCCTTCGGGACGCCGACGATCATGAGCCGCCCCCGGCCGCGGGTTCACTTGCTATTGCAAAGTGAAGGAAAGCGGGGTCATTGTGGGGACTACGGCGACGCGAATCAAGGTCACTTGGAGGCCAGCCCGTTCGGCCGGCGCAGCTATGGCATTGACGATGGAGTTATGGTAGTCCAATGTCCACTTTCGCCGCCCGCCGCAACTCGGCCAGCGTGGACTGCCGCAGCTCGTCCAGCACGCAGTCCCGCACGTCGTCCTCGGCCTGCTCGAACGTCGAAGGCGTCCCCGGCCGGCGGTCGGTCGCCAGGATCAGGTGGACGCCGAAATCGGTCGTCACCACTTCGCTCAGCTCGCCGACCTTGAGGGCGAACGCGGCCTTGGCGAACGGTTCCTCGACCATCCACTTGCGGCTGATGAAGTCCAGGTCGCCGCCCCGCGGGGCGCTGGGGCACTGCGAGTACTTCTGGGCCGCCTCCGCGAACGTCACCTTCTTGGCGATGATCTCCTGCCGCAGGGCCGCCAGCTTCTTACGCGCCTCTTCCCGCTCGGCCGGCGGGGCGTCCGGGCTCACCCTCAGGACGATGTGGCTGACGCGGACGGTCGTCTTGTCGAAGAAGTCCTTGTTCTCGGCGTAGTACTTGCGCAGGTCGGCGTCGGTGACCTTCTTCGCCGCGTAGGCATTCCACTGTTGCGTCAGGGCGATGGTCGCCCGCAGCTGGGCGTCCGTCTGGTGCGTCTCCTTGAGGTAGTCGTCCAGCGGCTTGCCCTGGGCGGCCAGACTCCGCTGGAGGGCGGCCACCTGCTTGTCCACCGCCGCCTTAGTGACGGGCGGGGCGTTCGTCTTGAGGAACTGGCGGAGCAGCAGGTCGTCGATCAGGACGGCCAGGGCTTCCTGCTTGAGCGTCCGGTCCTGGGCGGCGGTGAGCGGGGTGACGACCGGCGGCCGCTGGGCCAGCAGGGCGTCCAGCTCGGCCCGCGGGATCGGCTCGCCGTTGACGACGGCGACGGCGTCCTTCGGACCGGCCAGCGCAAATCCCAAGTTCCAAATCCCAAATCCCAAAACCAGAATTGGGATTTGGTGCCTGTAGTTTGGTGCTTTCATAGCCCCCTCCCCCGAGAATCGGCGGCCGTATACCATCCCCCCGCCGGCGGTACAATAGCATCATGGACCCGTCCGCCGCCCACCGCGTCGCGTTGCTCCGGGACTCGCCGCCGGGGCAACTTCTCATCCACGAGGTCTACCGCAGCATCCAGGGCGAATCGACGTTCGCCGGCCTGCCGTGCGTCTTCGTCCGGCTGGCCGTCTGCGACTCGCGGTGCGTCTGGTGCGACACGCCGCACGCCTTCAACCAGGGCGAATGGCTCGGGGTGGACGAGGTGCTGCGGCGGGCGTTGGCGTTCGACTGCCCGCTGGTGGAGGTGACCGGCGGCGAGCCGCTGTTGCAGCCGGACGTCCTGCCGCTCATGACGCGGCTGGCCGACGCCGGGCGGACCGTCCTGCTGGAGACGAGCGGGGCCCACGACGTCGGCCCGGTCGACCGGCGGGTCCGCGTCATCATGGACCTGAAGTGCCCGGACAGCGGCGAGTGCGAGAACAACTTCTGGCCGAACCTGGACCGGCTCCGGCCGAGCGACGAGATCAAGTTCGTCGTCGCCAGCCGGCGGGACTTCGACTGGACGGTCGAGACGGTCCGCCGGCACGGCCTGGCCGCGCGGCCCACGCTGCTGGTCAGCCCGGTGTTCGGCAAGGTCGGGCCGCGGGAGCTGGCCGAGTGGGTGCTGGCGAGCGGCCTGCCGCTGCGGCTGCAGGTGCAGATGCACAAGGTGATCTGGGACCCGCAGGCGCGGGGCGTTTGATAGGGCCGATAGGTCTCATGGGACGTATAAGACCTAGTAGGATCCACAACACCGCCCTCC
>DASXAN010000398.1:0-7266 GCA_036406755.1 Gemmataceae bacterium | reverse complement strand
TGGTTTTCTTCACCCACCAGAACCCGGTCGCCTGGGACGTCGGCCCGGACCTGACCCCGCTGCCCGGCGCAACCACCGACGACCCCGGCGTTCTCCTGCCGCCGACGGCCACCGACGACGTGCTCCTGCACGCCGATTTGGTCCGGCTGCTGGTCGAGGCGGCCTACGACGGCGACGCTGGACCGACGCTGGTCGGTAGCCCGGTCGCCCTGGCGGAACGGCTGCGGACCCGCCGGCCGGACTTCTTCGACCCGGACGGCAACCGCCGCGGCGGCCGGGGCGAGTTCGTCGTCGCCCTGCGGCCGCAGATCGACGACGCCGGCGGCGGGGCCGAAGTCCTGTCGTCCGCCGTGCTGGAGGTGTGGACCCGCGAGCCGGGGGGACCGCCGGACTCGCGGCCGACGTGGAAGCTGATCAAGCGCCTGGTGACCGACCATGCCCGCCGACCCGACACCGCCCCCTGAGCCCCGCGTCCGCCTGGGCGGGCGGTACGCGCTGACCCTGGCCGCGGCCGGCCTCTGCTGGGCCGGCCTGGTCGGGGCGCTGGTGTACCTGGTCGTCTCCCGCACCAGTTGGCTGCGGGAGGCCGACGCCGCCCACGTCCTCGAATGGCTCGAGGAGTCCCGGGTACAGCGGAAGACGCTGCCCGACCTGGTCGGCGAGTACGTCGCCCTGCGGGACAAGTACGCCGCCCTCGGGACCGACTCGGCCGGCCGGTTGCCGGACGAGGTCATCTACAAGGCGGCCGAGATCCGCGAGCAGATGAAGGACATGGTCGCCCCGGAGCGGATGTACGTCGGCTACCTGCCGCTCTTTCCCGACATCTACCGGCTGGAGGCGAGCTTCCCCGGCACCGACTGGCCGCCCCTGGCGTGGGAGTCGCCGGTCCCCCGACCGCGGCAGCAGAACCAGACGAAGGTGGACGTCCTCAAGTACTCGCTACCCCAGACAGACGGGCGGGCGGTGCTGCGGTGTGAATACCGGCTGCACGCGTTCAACCAGCGGCAGCGGGAGGAGGCCGACCGGCAGCAGCGGCAGCTCGTGGCCGTCGGCGTCGGGCTGGTCGCCATCCTGCCGGTGATCGCCCTGGGGTACTGGTCGCTGCAGCGGGAGCGGCGGCGGGAGTTGCAGACGCTCCTGGCCCAGCGGCGGGCCGAGCACGCCGGGGCCGTCCTGTTGCAAGAAAAGCTCGCCCGCCAGGACGCCGAGCGGGCCGCCCTGGAGCTGAAGTCGCAGCTCTATGCCTCGATCGGCATCATGGCCGGGTCGTACGCCCACAACATCAAGAACCTGCTCGTCCGTCCCAACGACCTGCTCGCCCGCTGCGCCGAGGCCGACGGCATCCCGCCGCCGCAGCGGACCATGCTCGGCGAGGTCCGGCAGACGCTCGGCACGGTGACGGAGCGGCTCCAGCAAATCCAGCGGACCGTCCGCCGCGACCCGAGCCGGGCCGAGCTGACCCGGCTGGACCTGAACGACCTGCTCGCCGACACCGCCCGCACCTGGGAAGACCTGGCCCGGGAGAAGTGGAAGCTGACCCTCGTCTACACCCCGGCCGCCGAACCGCTGCCGATCGACGGCGACGCCTCGCACCTGCAGCAGGCGGTGGAGAACCTGCTGTTCAACGCCCGGGACGCGACGTTCGAGATGCGGAACCACCTGCGGGACGAGGCCCGGCGGAATCCGGGCCTGTCGGCCGACGCCCGGCGGCAGGCGCTGATCGACGCGGCCGGGTGGCGGGGCCGGGTGGAGCTGCGGGCCCGGCGGGACGGCGCGTGGGCGGTGCTGGAGGTGGCCGACAACGGCATCGGCATGACGCCGGAGGTGCGGGAGCGGTGCACGCAGACGCACTTCACAACCAAGCGGGATAACGCCCTGTACGAGGGCTACAACGCCGGCATGGGGCTGGGGCTGTCGTTCACGGTGGTGGTGCTGGAGCACCACGGGGCGGAATTGGAGATCGACTCGGCGCCGTCAAAGGGGGCGACGTTCCGGGTACGGTTCCCGCTGGCGGCGTGAGCCGGCCGCGCTGAGCCCGCAGCCTAAGCCCGCAGCGCGAGCAAGGGAACGCCCTTGCTGGCGCGGCCGGCTCAGCGCGGCCGGCTCACTCTCCGCGCCGCGGTGCCTGAGGCTTCACCCGGCGGTAGCATTCGCTGATCCCGGTGGGCATGTCTACCCAGTACGTATCCGGCATGGTGACGATCTCATGGGTGAGGTTCGCCGGCGGTTCGACCGGCGGCGGCGCGGTGCTGATAAACCGGATGCGGAACTCAAGTTCCATTCTCTCGCCCACGGGCAACGTCCGGACCACGACCGACTCCTGGTCCTTGCTCACGACCTGATATGGGACGGTGACCACGTCGATGCCTTTTTCCGTCTTCCTCTCCGTCGTCAATGTCGCGGCCGAGAAGGTGGCCCGTGTCCGGCCGAACTGCTTCCGGTACATCTCCGCCGTCTTGGGCCGCACCTTCCGCAGCTCCTCGATCGTCGCGTCGGCGTCCGACTGCCAAGTGCCGATCAGCCGCGGGTCCGGCGGCCGGTGGATCAGATAGTTGATGCCGACCACGGCCCACACGGCGACTGCCAGCAGTGCGGCCACGACCAGCGCCCCGGCCACAACCCGCTTCTTCCGCCCGGGGCGGAAGCCTGTCCGCCAGCGGTTGCGGCTCGGCGCTTCGTCCTGCGGCGTGTCCGACGGTTTTCCCACGACTCCTCCCCCGCTCCTCCAGCTGTCCCCGGGGTCCTTTTGTCGGCGGCTCAAGTTCATCGCCCGGGCGATACGGCTGATGGTAAACGACCGCCAGTGCCCTGTCCACGACGCGGGCCGCCGGCGGGAGGGTGCATTTTTGACATTGCCCCCAGCCGGAACTAGGCTTGTCGCGGCCACCGACCGTCCACTCGTACCGTCGCCGGAGTCGCCGCCGTGAGCCCGTTCGACCGCCGCCACGACCGCCGCAAGAAACTGCCCGCCGATTTCACAGTCGAACTGCACCCGCAGGAGCTGGCCGACGGCGGGCCGGCCCTGGTCGGCCGGGCGGCCGACCTGACCATGGGCGGCGTCGGCGTCGTCCTGGCCGAGGAAATCCACCCGGACCTGCACGGCGAAATCTGGACCGTTCGCGTGGCCCTGCCGGACAAGGCCGGCCGGCCCGTGCCGCTGCACCTGGCCGCCGTGATCACCCACGGCCGGCCGGACGCGGACGGCTACTTCTACGGCCTGAAGTTCGTCGAGATCAACGCCCCGCACCGGTCGGCCGAGCGGGCCGCCCTGCGGCAATACCTGCTGAGCGACCTGCGGGAGCAGTGGCAGGGCAAGCTGCCGCTCCAGGCCCCCGTCGTGTAGCCGGCCGGGGCGGTCGCCGGGACGTAGCCCCCACGTCTGAGCCCGCGAGGTCGCCGTGTATCCGCCGCACCAGCCGACGACCGAACCCGCCCCGCCCGTGCAGGCGGTCGAGTTCCGCGCCGCCCCGCGGTATCGCGTCCTGCAGCGGTGCTTCCTCCGCCCGCCGGGCGTGGGCGGCCCCGAGGGCTGGCGGGGCATCGTCTTCAGCCTGTCGGCCACCGGCGTCGGCGTCACCCTGCCGCTGCCGCTGGAGCGGGGGACGGAGGTGGAGATTGAACCGTGGAACCTGCCGGCCGCCAAGCCGCTGCGGGCCAAGGTGGTCCACGTCAGCCGGCTGGAGTTCGTCTGGCTGGCCGGGTGCGAATTGGTCGGCCGGCTGGCCGAGGACGACCTGGCCGCCTGGCTGACGACGGCCACGGCCGGCCCGTAGCCCGTTGGAAGGACTGGCTGACCTGACACTGACCGAACAACTGAGTGCCGCGGTTTGCTTACAAACCGCGGCACTCAGTCTTTGCTTCACTGCGTTCACCCGCTCACGGGTTGCGGCGCTCCATCCGCCGCTCCATCCGCCGATTCGGCGGGTTCACCCCGTAGTAGCCGTAGATCCGCTGCTGGTAGGTGGCGTCGAACGTCGGCCACGTCTGCACGGTGAACGTCGGCACCTGCTGGAACTGCTGCTGGGTGACGTTCACCGTGGCCGACCGCTGCTCGAAGTTGAACTTCGCCGCCTGCCACGGCACCACCACGTACTTGCCCTGGTTCTGTACCACCAGGTAGTCGATGTACCCGTCGTCGTCGAAGATGATGTCGTCCACCGTCCCGATGGACAGCCCGCCCTGGATGCTCACCTGGGTTCCGAGGACGGCCTTGGCCTTGTGCGTCTGCGGCTGCCGCGAGTCGTGGGTCGTGGCCTGACCCTGGACCTGCGTGCCCGGTTGCACCTGCGTGCCCGGTTGGGCGGGGACTTGCTGCTGCGGCTGGGCCGGGACGGCCTGCCGGTCGTCGCGACGTTCCTGCCGCCGCTCTTGCCCCGGCGTCTGCGCGGGGAGTAACCCCGGGGTCGTCGCCCAGCAAGCCAGTGCGGCGCCAACGTACAGAATGCGCTTCGTCACGTCATGCCTCCTCGTGCCAAAGAGATGAGACGACCCGCCCCGGGCGCTCCGCGACCCGCGGCGGGCTTGCCTGAATCACCCAAATTTGCAACTGGCGTGCCGGCTGTCGGCTGCGATAGGCGGATGTGACGTGCGAGGAGCGCTCGGCCCTAATCCCGGCTCGGGACTTCTTCATCCTCTTCGTCGGGCACGCCGGCCTCGAGCTGGGCCAGCCGGCCGAGCAGGGCCACCCCGCCCGTGATCGCCGCCAGGCTGACGATCCCGGCCACCGCCCAGACGGCCACGGCGACGGAGAACAGGTAGTCGGGCTTGTAGGCCACCAGGAAGCAGGTCACGGTCCCCGCGGCGCAGATGACGACCATCGGCACCAGAGCCGCCGTCCGCCCGGCCGCCCGGGACCGCAGGTCGTACCGGGGCAGCGGCTGGCCGGCCTCCAGGGCCCGCATGTGCTCGAGGTGCATCTGCTCCTGGCTGCGGACGTGCGACCGCAGCAGCTGCGGCACCAGCACCAACAGGCTGCCCAGCAGCAGCGCCGCCAGGATCAGGATCATCAGCTCGTTGGAGTGCTTTTCGAGGAACAGGTCCATGCGGCCGCTCCGGGCGGGGTCGTTGTCCGTGGGGCGCCCTTCACTGTAACGGGTCGGGGCGCGATGGCAACGGCGGCCGCCGGCCGCGAACTTCCCGGAAACCGCTTGGGTCCGGCCGATCCGCATGGCATACTTGATCCGGACCGCCACCCCCGACCGCCTCCCCGGAGCCTGCCCATGCGGCACACCCTCGTCGGCCAACACATCCGCCGCGGCACCCGCAACCTGTTCCTGGTCAACGCCCTGCTGCTGGCCGGCGTCGTCGCCATGTTCGCCCTGGGGGCGAACTACTGGGTCAACTTCTTCGCCGGCCCGTTCGAGATGGACCGCGAGGCGGTCGCCGCCCTGCCGAACGCCGACGGCCTGAGCCGGTACTACGTCCGCCTCACCGGCGACCAGCTGCTCAAGACCGGCCTCCAGGAGGTCGAGGGCCACAAGGACCAGCGGACCGGGAAGTTGACCGAGGAGCGGGTGACGGCCGACTTCTCGGCACTGGTGTTCCGCGACCGGTGCCTCGTGGTCAAGCTCGGCCCGAACGCCGCGCAGGACCGGTCCGTGGTCGGCAAGCTGGTGGCCATCCCGCCGGACGTGCGGGGGCGGATCGTCCTGCCGGCCGAGCAACAGCTCCAGCGGCCGGGCCTGTTCCTGCCGGTCATGCTCGACGCCACCGGGTTCCGCGGCCCCGGGTACTGGATGCTCGGCCTGGGCGTCCCGGCCGGGCTGCTGGCCGTCTGGAACCTGAGCCGCGCCGCCGCCCGGTCGGCCGACCCGGAGAAGCACCCGGTCGCCCGGCAGCTCTTGAAGTACGGCGTGCCGGCCGAGGTGGCCGAGCGGATCGACGCCGAGGGCAACACACCGGGCGAGTGCCGCAACGTCGGCAAGGCCACGCTCACCAAGTCCTGGCTGCTCGTGCCCCACACCTACGGGGTGAGGGTCCGGCACCTGGGGGACGCGGTGTGGTCGTACAAGTGTACGACGCAGCACCGGGTCAACGGCGTCCCGACCGGGAAGACCTACTCGGCCATCTGCCACTTCAAGGACGGGGCACCGGAGAAGGTGCAGGTGAAGACCGAGCAGATGGCGGAGGAGTTCGTCAAGGCGGCGTGGGAGCGGGTGCCGTGGATGTTCGTCGGCTACAACCCGCAGCTGGAGTCGGCGTGGAAAAAGAAGCGGGGCGAGGTGCTGGCCGCGCTGGAGGGCCGTAAGCAAGAGCTACTGGCCCGGGCGGCGCAAGAACCGCCGACGGTCGAGGCGGCGGAGTGATTCAACCGCCCACCAAATCCTTCTTCGTCGCGTTCACCCGCCGCAGGAGTTCGTCCACGTCCCGGGCGGCGACGTTGTTCTTCTCCAGCGCCGTCTTCAGCAGGCCGACAAAGGCATCGAACTCCGCCCCCGTGATCCCCATGCCCTTGTGAGCGTCGGCCAGGCTGCGGGACGTGGTCGGGACCACGGTGCCGTCGGCGATCGAGCTGATGTAGCCGACGAACTTCTGCTTCAGGTCGGCTTCCTTCTGCTTGTCGAACTTGAACTTGTCGCCGCGGGTGAAGTTCACCTTGGGGTCGATGAACGCCCACGTCAGCCAGTCGTCCACGATCTTGGTCACGCCGTCGTCGCCGCCGAGCCGCTTCCAGAGGGTGTCGCCGGCCGCGGGTGCTGGCGGGGCCGGGGGCGGGGACGTGCCGCCCGTCATCGGCAGCGACGGCCCTGGCGGCATCGGTGGGGGCGTGCTCGGTGCGGGAGTGCCAACCGGCGTCGGGCTGGTCGGCAGCGGGTTGGCCGGCGGCGTCACGGGGTCGGCCGGCTTCGCCGCGGTCGGGGGCTTGAGCTTGGTGCGGATGGCCTCGATCGTTTCGTGGAGCTGCTTGGCGCGGAGGGCGATGGACGCCTGCCGCTCGGCCGCCTGCAACCCCTGGTCGATGAGTTGCTGCACGTCGGGCCGGTGGGCCAGCAGCGGCCGGGCGGTGTACAGGCCGCCCCGGAACATCTGGTAGCAGCCGTTGGGGTCGCCGGCGTTGTACAGGTCTGCCGCCTTGTTGTGCATGTCCTTGAGGCCGTCGGCCAGGAGCCGGTCGATGGCGGCGGTGTCCTGGGCCGCGAGCGGTGCGGCGATCAGTGCAACGGCGAGAACGGCGGCCGGCCCCCAGGGATTGCGCATGTCTGACTCCTTCACGGCGCGAGTCCGTGGTTAGCCGCGACGCGGAGTCTTCGGAGCGGAGCGCGCCTT
>DASXAN010000397.1:0-1753 GCA_036406755.1 Gemmataceae bacterium | reverse complement strand
GTGACCGCCCCGTCGGACCCGCTGGTCGCCAAGTAGTCTATGCCGCCGCAGGCCAGCCACGACCCGTTCGGGTGAAACGCCACGGCCTCCACCGTGCAGCCCTCGGCCGCCTCCGGGATGATGAGCTTCGGCTCGCCATCGGCCGGGTTCCACAGCCAGGCCGTGCCGTCGGTCCGGCAGCAGGTCGCCAGCGTAGCCGAATCGGGTGAGAACGTGGCGTAGGTCATCGGTGCCCGCGGCCCCTCGACGGGCGGGCGCAGTTGCCGCGACTGATTGTCCCAGATGTGCAGCCGGGAGTCCGGGTTCGCGTTGGTGACGGCGATCCACCGGCCGTCCGGGCTGCAGGCCACGGCCAACGGCTCCGGGACCATCCGCACCGGCGGCCGCTCCTGCCGCGAACCGAGTTCCCAGACCTGCAGGGCCGTGCCCCCTCCATTACTCACCAAGAGCGGTGGGCGGCCCGGGCTGACGTCGATCAGGTGGCCGGCCTGGAAGGCCTGACCGGCGACCAGGTCGCCGCTCCGCGGGTCCCACACGTGGATGACCAGATCGTTACCGCCGACGGCGAGGAGCTTGCCATCCGGCGAGAACGCCAATGAGTGGATTTCTTCGATGTCGCCGGGCAGGACGCGCAGCTCCCGCCCCCGGGCAATCTCGCCCCAGATGTGCACCGACCCGGACGAGTCGGCGACGGCCAGTAGCTGACCGTCAGGCGAAAACGCCAGCGTGTAGACCTGGTCGGAGTGGGTGTTCAGCAGCAGCAGCGGCTCGCCAGTGTTCAAATCCCATAGCCGGGCGGTCGTATCCCAGCCGGCCGAGACGAGCAGGTTGGTGCCCGGCTGCCAGGCCAGTGCGGGGATGCGGTCGGTGTGCCCGCTGAGGGTGCGGCGGAGCGTCCCCGCCGGCAGGTCCCAGACGCCGATCTTGCGGTCCTCCGACGCACTAGCCAGCAGCGTCCCGTCGGCGTTGAATGCGATCGCCGAGATTTCCTTGGAGTGGTGGGCCAGCTCGGTCGGTTGACCGCCGGCGGACAAGTCCCAGAGCCGGACGCTGCCGTCCTCGTGGCCGGTGGCCGCCACCCGGCGGGTCGGGTGGAACGCGACGGCGGTCACCCAGGACGGCTGCGCTAGCGTCGCGACCTTCGCCTGGGTCGCCACGTCCCAGACAATGAGTTCGTCACTGGCCGAGGCGAGCAACTCCGCCCGCGGGCTGAATAGCCACAAGGTCTCCAGGTCGCTGAGCTCGTACCGGCCGAGCAGGCGGCCGGACGCTTCCCAGTGTCGAACCACGCCCGGCTCCTCGACCGACCAGAGGCTGCCGTCGGCCGCGTACGACAGGGCCAGTAGCACGCCGTCGGCGTGCCATTGCGGTTCCCCGAACTGGGCGGGGCCGGAACCGGCGGCGGCGGTGGGTCGGGTGGCGGGACTCATGGCGACTGGCGCTCCGGGTCCGCGAGGTCCGGCGAGAGGGGCGACACCGAATAAGCTTACAATACTTCCTTTGCGGAATCGAGGGGCCGTCGGGATGCCCGGCGCGGCGAAATGACCGGCCGGCCGCCACGGCCGCCCGGAGAATCGTCATGACCGCTCCGACCGGCGAGTTCGCCTTCATCGACTGGCTCCGCCGCCGCACCCCGGCCGACCCGCGCGTGCCGCTCGGCCCCGGCGACGATACGGCCGGCGTCCGCTTCACACCCGGGGCCACCGCCCTGGTCACCACCGACATGCTGCTGGAGGGCAGCTGCTTCGTGCTC
>DASXAN010000396.1:0-1580 GCA_036406755.1 Gemmataceae bacterium | reverse complement strand
GGCAAGCCGACGTAGGACGGGTCGCCGACATCGACCGCGTAGCTGTACCGCCCGGTCGTCAGCGCCGTGGCGTCGGCCTGCACGGCGAACTGGAGGATGTCTCCCGGGTTGGCCGCGGACGTGTCGTAGTAGACCGGCGTGCCGGCCGTGCCGTCAAGCGTCAGCGTGGCCCTCAAGGCGGCCGGCACCGCCATGCCGTCCGGCAGGGTGTAGCGGACCAGGAACACCGGCCGGCTGTCGGCGGTCGCCGAGTTGTACACCAGCCCCAGCGCCGGCACGTCCGGGTTGTACGACGGCAAGGAATGGCCCGCGTACACCGCCCCGGAATCCAGGCCGAGCGTCACCGGGCCGGCCGCCGCGGTCGCCTCACCTTGCAACTGGTCGGGAGTGAGCACCCCGATCGACCCCGTTCCCGGCCAGGTGGCCGCGCTCGTGACCGGCGTGGAAGTCCAGGCGGGCGAGTCGGTGGCGTTGACGACGAAGGTGAATGTCTGCGTGTCCGTGGTGCTGTCGGCGAACGTCGTGGTCAGACTGATCGTGTCGGTACGGGCCGCCCCGGTGAACGAGCCCCAGGTGAAGGTCAGGCGGTTGTCGGTGGTGCTGACGGAGGTCGCGTCCGGGGCGTCGGTGGAGTTGACGTCCCACGAATAGCTGGACACGGTCTTGCCGATCGCCTGGGCACGGAGGTCCACGCCCCAGCCGGAGAAGGCGTGCTGGGTAACGCCGGGCAGGACGGTGACGGCGTTGTCGGCGTCGAGCACCCAGACGTTGGCAGCGCCGCGGGCGAACGGGTTGGCGGCCGGGGTGAACGTGGGGCTGGTGAACGATGCCATGTCCGGTGCCGGGAGCCGCGCCGGGGCACTGGCCGTCATCGGCGCGCCGGCCGTCATCGGGGCGGCAGCGACGCCCGGATCGGTGGCCGGGGCCGGAGCGACCGGGGCCGGCGACGCCGAGGCGGCCGCCGTGGGCACCGCGGGCGCGGCACCGCTCACCGGAGCCGCCGCGCCACTGCCGGACGGTGGCTCTGCTGTCGCCGGGGTCTGTGACCCCGGTCCTTGCGTGGCCGGAACCGCCGACGGCACGGCGAAATCGTCCGCCTCGTCCCCGGCCATGCTCCAGAACCCCGACCACACGGCCGGCGAGCCGGCGGGTTCATCCCGCCGGTCTTGCCGCGCCGGCTCCTCCCGCGCCGCCGGGGCCGTGCTCAAGTTGACCGTCATCGACAGCGGGAACGAATCATCATCGGTACCCTGCTCCTCGGCCGGGGCCGTCGTGGTGCGGACGGTCGGAGTCGTATCCGCGGCCCACTCAATGCGCGGCAGGCCGTTGGCCAGGAAGCTCAGCGTCTCCGACGTCGTCTCCCGCCGCTCCAGCTCCCCCAGCACCAGCCGCACCGGGTCGGCCGTCCGCGACCGCCGACCGCGGCGGGCCGGGGTGGCCGCGTCGCGGGCCGACTCGAACAGGCCCCAGGGACGAAGGAACCACGGGCGGCGGGTGGAACGGGGCATGGGGGTGAGCCTCCGGCTCCTCGTTCACCTGGGCGAGCGGCGGGGCTTGTCCCCGCCGTCTTCGAAGACGGC
>DASXAN010000395.1:0-6433 GCA_036406755.1 Gemmataceae bacterium | reverse complement strand
TGCCGGTGGGCCTCGTGGAACTCGGCCCACCCTACACGGCCCTGCCTTTAGCCCGGAGGGCGCTGAGGTAAAGCCCCGGTCGAGCGAAGCGAGGCCGGGGGAAACCGCCCTCACCCCCCGCTCCTCTCCCGGCTTTGCGGGAGAGGGGGGAACAATCCAGCGTCCCGCCGTCACCCTGCTGGAGACGGTCATCGCCCTCGGCGTGCTGGCGTCGGCGGCCATCCTCGCCGCCCAGCTCGGCACCTGGACGCTGGCCGAGCGGGGCTACGCCATCGAACGGCTCACGGCGTCGGAGTGCGCCGCCAACGTGCTCGAAGCCGCCCGCGCCACGCCGTGGGCCGACCTGACGCCCGCGTGGGCCGCCGGCCGGAAGCTCCCGGCCGACGTGACCGGCCGCCTCAATGCGGCCGCCCTGACCGTCCGCGTCGAGCCGGAGGCGGACCGGCCCCGCGTCAAGCGGGTCACGGTGGAGTTGCACTGGAAGCCGCGGACCGGGCCGAAGGAGCAGACGGTGACGCTCGTGGGCCTGTTCGCCGACCGGTCGGCGGGAGGCGAAAAATGAAAATCCCGAATCCCAAATCCCAAATCCCAAACCTCAAAGCCCAACGCGGCCGTTGGGATTTGGTGCTTGGGATTTGGGATTTACCCCGTTCGGGGTACACGCTGCTGGAGATGATCGTCGTCATGTGGGCGCTGGCCGCGGTGCTGGCCCTCGGCGGGGCGATGCTGCTGACGGCCATGCGGGCCGACCAGGTCGGGGCGGCGACGCTCCGCGACCTGACCCGGCGGGCCGAGCTGGCCGACCAGTTCCGCGCCGACGTCGCCCGGGCGGTCGAGGCCCCGGACCGGTTCGCCGAGTTCGCCGCCGGCCCGGACTGCCTCATCCTCCGCACCGGCGGCGGGGCACACGTCGTCTACCGCTGGCACGACGAGGCGGTGGAGCGGACCGTTCACGCCGGCGGCAAGGTGACGCGGCGGCCGCTGCCGGTCGGCCCCCGGTATTCCGATGCCACCGTCGAGTTCGCCCGCCAGCCGGGCGAGCGGACGACGGTGACCCTCCGCATCATCGACGCCCCGCCGTTCGCCCGCGCCCGGCGGACGGACATTTCCGCCACCCTGGGGGGGGACACGCGATGAGCCGCACGTGCATTCCGTGCCGCCGCCGGCCGCGCTCCGGGGCCGCCATGATCTGGGCCCTGATCGTTCTGTCGGTTCTCGGCGTGACGTCGGCGATGGCGGCCAAGCAGGTGGCCATGACCCGCCGCGCCCTGGACCTGCGGCAGAACCGGTTGCAGGCCGTGTGGTTGGCCCGCGGCGGGGCGGAACTGGCCGCCGCCCGCCTGCTCGCCGGCGGCGACTATGCCGGCGAATCGGTCGAGCCGATCCCGGAGGGGCAGGTCCGCATCACCGTCGAGAAGGACCGGGACAAGCCGGACGCGTACCGGGTGCGGTGCGAGGCCCGCTACCCGGCCGGCGACCGGCGGGAGGTGTCCGTCGCCTTGACCCGAACGGCAACGCGGCGGACCGACGGGGGCAAGGTGTCTGTGGAGCTGGTTGACCCGGAAGCAGCCGAGGAGTAATGGGTCCTATGAGAACCATAGGACCCATTACTCCACTCCCGACCCCCGCCGGCATCACCGGCCGGTGCGATGAGCCGCCCGCCACCGCCGCCGCCAGTAGGCCACCCACCCGACCGCGGCCACGCCGCACAGGGCCAATGCCCCCGGCTCGGGCACGGCCGTCACGACGAAGTCGTGGCCGTTGCCGCCCAGGTACGTCGCCTGGAACGTCACGCCGCCGGCCGTGAACAGGCTGCCCTCATTCAGCCCGGCGAACGTGCCGGCGATCGACTGCACGCCGCGGTTCTCGATCAGCTTGAACGACTCGCCCGGCTGGGGCGTGAACCCGTTGATGAACTGCAACTGCAACTGGCCGCCGACGGCGATCGACCCGAAGACGGCCAACTCGTCGTATTGCGAGCCCGGCGTGGTGCCGCCCAGCTCCGCGTCGAACCGGGCCGACGGGTTCAGGATCACCTCGCCGTCGTAGGTGACGCGGGCCGGGCTGTTGCCGGGTCGCAGGTCGCCGTTGTACTCGACCGTGCCGGCGCCGGTGAACGGGCCGGCCCCGCTCTGCGACCCGAAGAACACGGTGCGGCTGCCGGCGTTGGTGCGGATCTCGGTGCCGTTGTGGACCACGTCGTCGTGGAAGGTCGTGATGCCGCCGCCGGCGGTGACGATGACGCCGCCGGACCCGTTGGTCACCTTGCCGAATACGTCCGACGTGCCGGCCGAGAAGGCGACGGCGCCGGTGTTGTTCAGCCCGGTCCCGCTCGCGTTCGCCGTGCTGCCGCGGAAAACGCCGCGGCCGGAGATCAAGCCGTTGGCCAGGTTGGACAGCTGGCCGGTGAACTCGATCGTCCCGCCGGTCATCTGGATGGTGGCGTTGGACCCGTTGACGCTCGCCCCGCCGCCGAACACGAGCCGCTGGCCGGCGTCGGCGCTGACGACGCCGTTGGGGTTGTTAATCAGGTTCCCGGTCACGGTGCCGGTGCCGCTCACCCGGCCGGAGTTGCTCAGCTGGCCCGTCAGCCGGGCCGCCCCGCCGCCGAGCTGGACTTCGCCGCCGTTGAACGTCTGCCCGCTCAGCGTCGCGCCATTGGCCAGGCTCAACAGGCTGCCGGCGGGGTTGGAGATCGACGCCGTCCCCTGGACGGTGCCGGCGGCGACGGACAGAGTCGCCGTGTTGATGACGTCCGCGGCCGTGAGTGTCCCGCCGGTCACGGACAGGTTGCCGGCCAGGGTGAGCGCGTTGCCGCTGAACGTGCTGCCCTTGAGCGTCCGCCCGGCGGACAACGTCCCGCCGGGGCCGAGCAGCGTCGTCAGCTCCGCCGCCCCGAGGGTCGTGGTGCCGGTGAACGCCACGGTGCCGGTCGTCCAGTTGACCGCCCCACCGTTGGCGGCGAACCCGCCGACCGTCAGCGCGCCGCCGTTCACATTGACCGTGCCGGCCGAGCCGAGGGTCAGCGTCCCGGCGACGGTGACGGCCGAGCCGGCACCGATCGACAGCGAACTCTGGCCGGTCGAGCCGAACGTCATCGGCCCGTTCACGGTCAGGACCGCGTTCGGCCCGGACAGGGTGATGGCGCCGTTGCCGGTGCCGGCCGTGGCGAACGTCACCGCGTTCGGCGTCACGTTGCCCCCGGGGCCGATCACGACCGCCCCCGGGCGGGTGCCGCCGACGGCGAGCGTGCCGAGGTTGGACGTGGTCGAGCCGGAAATCTGCAACGTCGCCATCGTGCCGGCCGCGTTCCCTTGGATCGACAACGGGGTCGCCGAATTGCCGGCGTCGACGAACCCGGCGTTGACCGTGAGCGTCCCGTCGTAGAAGTTCAGCGTCCCGAGCCGGGTCAGGTTGCCGGTGGTGAGCGAGCCGCCGTTGATCGTCAGTGTGCTGCCGCCGTAGATGATCGACTGGGTGCCGAGGCTGGTGGTCGCGGTGACGGCGCCGCCGTTCGAGATCGTCATCTGCGACCCGGTCGCCCCGGCGCCGACGGCGGTCCCGCCGATGAACAGGCCGCTCGGGCTGGTCAGCGTCGAGCCGGGCCCGGACACGGTGACCGACCCGGCGGCCCCGCCGGCCACCTCGCCGATTTGCACCCTGCCCGCGGACAGGGTGCCGCCGGCCAGGACGGCGACCGTGCCGGGGCCCCCCTGACCGACCGACACGCCGCCGGTCGTGACCGACGAACCAGACCCGGTGACGGTGAGCGTGCCGGCGCTGCCGTTCTGCTGGCCGAGGACGACGTTCTGGGAGATCGGGTCGCCCTGGTAGATACCGCCGTTCTGGACGGTCATCGCCCCGGCGCCGGAGAACCCGATGACGACCGCCGACCCGCCCGCCTGGGCCGACACCAGCTTGGACCCGGCGCCGTCCACCAGGACCGTGCCGGCCGAGTTCGGGGCCCCGGCGAGCAGGAGCTGGCTGGAGAGCGTCGCCGTCGACTCCCCCAGGACGTTGAACGTCCCCCGCCGGCCGACGCCGTTGCCGACGAGCAGCGTGGTGATCCCGGTCGCCGTCGCCCCGTTCTGGATCTGGAGCGTCGGGCCGGCCGAGGCCGAGTTGCCGGACACCGTCAGGGGTGCGACACCAAGGTCGAACGACTTGTTCACGGCGAACAGGCCGTCGTTGAGCGTGGGCCCGGCGACGCCGACACCCCGCGAGAAGTAGTCGACCGTCACGGCCGCGCCGGTATTGAGCGTCAGCGTCCCGCCGTTGAGCGTGATGCCGCTCTGGCCGACGCCGGTGATCGTGACCGTGCCGGCGACGGTCATCGTCCCGCCAGTGTTGAGGGTGACGTTGGCCACGGCGCCCGTCCCGGTGATGGCCATGGTCGTCCCGGTGTTGACGGTGACGGTCCCCGCGGTCCCGCCGCCGACGAGAACCTGGCCGTCGGTGCTCGACCACGACGAGCCGGCGCCGCTCAGTGTGACGGCGCCGGTCGCCCCCGTGTTTGCGCCGATCGACAGGCTCCCCGTCGTGCGGAACGCCCCGCCGTCGGTGACGTTGACCGTCCCGGAGCTGCCGCTGGAACTGCCGATCC
This sequence comes from Gemmataceae bacterium, assembly GCA_036406755.1. GTDB lineage: Bacteria > Planctomycetota > Planctomycetia > Gemmatales > Gemmataceae > DASXAN01. Next base: position 1,830 of record DASXAN010000395.1, on the reverse strand, counting down.
GCGCGTTGGTGTCGAGAACGAACGACGACCCCGGGCCGTCCACGGTCACGGTCGCCGCGCCCGAGCTGCCGATGAACGACTGGCTGCCGGCCGAGTAGATGCTGCCGTTGCGGACGGTCACGTTGACGGTCGTCCCGGCGGAGTTGGCCATGTCGGTGAAGCTGTTGGCCGAGAGCTTCGCGGCGTCGAGCGTAAGGTTGAAATTGGTACCGTTGCCGAACCCGAAGCCGCCATTCGTGATCAGCGTGCCGTCCGTCACGGTGAGCGTCGCGAACGACAGGCCGGATATGGTGGCGAAGTTCAAGGTCGGGGCGGTCAACGTGTGGCCGTTCAGGGCGAGGCTGGTGGTCCCCTGACTGACGGTCAGCGCGCTGACCGACCAGTCGGAGTCGAACGACGCCAGGAAGTTACTGGCGGGTGTGCTAAATACGGCCGCCGACCCCGGGCCGGGCACGGTGGCGGGCGACCACTTGGTCGGGTCCTGGAACGACCCGGTCGGGCCGTTCCAGGTCTGGGCGGTCGCCGGGGTGGCGGCCGAGAGGACGAAGGCGGCGGCGAGCAGCGTGCGGGGCATCGGCGGGACTCCGGCGGCTGTGTGTGGGGTTGGTCACCCCTCCGGACCCCAAGCCCGGTCGGGAGGAAAATGAGCCGCCGAGTTGCGGCGAGTCTGGTACACTCCGGATACCCAGTCTGAATTCCGCGTCACATTCCCTCCGCAGTTGGGCTTGGGGACATGGACGGCGACGGCCATACGACCGAAGACCGGCTGGCCGCGGCCCGCGCCGGCTCCCCGGACGCCCTCGGGGCGGCCCTGGAATCGTGCCGCGCCTACCTGCTGCTGGTCGCCGAGAAGGAGATGGACCCGCGGCTGAAGGCCAAGGGCGGGGCGTCCGACCTGGTGCAGCAGACGTTCCTGGAGGCCCAGCAGGCGTTCCCGCGGTTCCACGGCGGCTCGGAGGCGGAGCTGCTCGCCTGGCTGCGGCGGCTCTTGCTGAACAACGTCGCCACGTTCCGCCGCCACTGGGAGCAGACGGCCAAGCGGCGGGCCAGCCGGGAGGTCGGGCTGGGCGGCGACTCGACCGCGCCCGGCGTGCAGCCGGCCGCGAGGACGCCGACGCCCAGCCGGGAGGTGGCGGCCACGGAGCGGGCGGCCGCCGTCCGCTCCGCGTTGGCCCGGCTGCCGGAGGACTACCGGACGGTGCTGACGCTACGGTACGAGGAGGACCTGCCGTTCGAGGAGGTGGCCCGGCGGATGGGGCGGACGTCCAACGCCGTCCGCAAGCTGTGGGCCCGGGCCGTCGAGCGGCTGGAGCAGGAACTGGACGGGCCGCCATGACCGCCGACGCCGATGACGCCTTCGCCGAGCGGCTCGCCGCCCTGGACGCCGAATTGGCGGCCGGGAACACCCCGGCCGTGAACCCGGCCGACACGTCCGACCTGCGCGGCCGCCTCCGCCGCGGCCTGCACGCCCTGCACGCGCTGCGCGACCTGCGGTCGGCGACACCGCACTCCACCACGGAACCGGCGCCGACCCGGATCGGCCGGTTCGAGGTGATCCGCGAACTCGGCCGCGGCGGGTTCGGCGTCGTGCTGCTGGCCCACGACCCGGAGCTGCACCGGGACGTGGCCCTGAAGGTGCCGCACGCCGGGGCCTTGCTCGACGAGACGCTGCGGGAGCGGTTCCGCCGCGAGGCGCGGGCGGCGGCCGGGCTGGACCACCCGAACATCGTGGCCGTCTACGAGGTCGGCGACGCCGGCCCGGTCTGCTACATCGCGTCGGCGTACGTCGCCGGCCCGAACCTGGCCGCCTGGCTGCGGGACCACCCGGCC
>DASXAN010000394.1:0-3340 GCA_036406755.1 Gemmataceae bacterium | reverse complement strand
GGCCGAGGACTTCGCCCGCCGGCTGCGGCGGGGCGAGCGGCCGAGCCTGTCCGAGTATACGTCCCGTCACCCGGAGCTGGCCGGGGAGATCCGCGACCTGTTCCCGGCCCTGGTCGTGATGGAGCAGTTCGGGTCGGTGGCCGACCCGGCGGCGGTCCCGCCGCGCGCCCCTGCCCCGCCGCGGCTGGGTGACTACCGCATCCTGCGCGAGGTCGGCCGCGGTGGCATGGGCGTCGTCTACGAGGCGATGCAGGAGTCGCTCGGCCGGCACGTGGCGCTGAAGGTGCTGCCCGCGGGCGGCCCCGGCGGGGCGTCACGGGAGCGATTCCGCCGCGAGGCGCGGGCGGCGGCCCGGCTGCACCACACGAACATCGTCCCGGTGTTCGCCGTCGGCGAAGACGGGGATACGCTCTACTACGCGATGCAGTTCATCCGCGGCCAGGGGCTGGACGTCGTCCTGGCCGAGGTCCGCCGCCTCCGGGCGGACGGCCCGCCCGCCGCGGCGACGTCCGACATTGCCCGCCGGTTGCTGACCGGGCAGTTCGTCCTTTCTCACCGCGATACCCCCGTTTCGCCGCGACGCGAGGGGAGCGCTCCCCTGGCAGACTCGGTTCGCGGCGAAACGGAAGTCCTGTCCACGACCGGCGACCTCGCCGCCCAGCCGGAGGCCCGGTACTGGCGCGAGGTCGCCCGGCTGGGGATTCAGGCGGCGGAGGCGCTGCACCACGCCCACCAGCAGGGCGTGCTGCACCGGGACGTGAAGCCGTCCAACCTGCTGCTGGACGCGGCCGGCACCCTCTGGGTGACCGACTTCGGCCTGGCCAAGGCCGCCGATTCTGACGACCTGACCGGGTCCGGCGACCTGGTCGGCACCCTGCGGTACATGGCCCCCGAGCGGTTCCAGGGCCATGCCGACGCCCGCTCCGACGTCTACTCGCTGGCCGTCACCCTGTACGAGTTGCTAACCCTGCGGCCGGCGTTCGACGACACGGACCGTCTGACGGTGATCGAGCGGATCGGCCGGGGCGATCCGCCGCGGGTGCGGTCGCTGGCCGCGGAAGTGCCGCGGGACTTGGAGACGGTCATCCACAAGGCACTGGCCCGCGACCCGGCCGACCGCTACGCGGCGGCCCAGGAGTTCGCCGACGACCTGCGGCGGGTCTTGGACGGCCGGCCGATCCTGGCCCGCCGTCACCGCCTGGCCGAGCAGGCGTGGCGGTGGTGTCGGCGGAATCCGGCCGTGGCGGCTCTCGCCGGGGCTGTCCTGGCCCTGCTGGCCGCCGTCGCGGTGGTGTCCTCGGTCGCCGCCGTCCGCCTCGGGGCCGCCCTGAAAACGGCGAACGACAACCTGACGCGGGCTGTGTCCGCCGAGATCGACGCGGACGCAAACCGGTGGCGGAGCCACCTGCTCGACGCCCGCGCCAGCCGCCTGAGCCGGGCCCCCGGTCAACGGTTCGCGGCCCTGGCCAGTTTGCGGCAGGCGGTCGCGATCGCCCGCGGCCGCGGCATGCCGCCGGAGTGGGTGGCGGAGATGCGGACCGAGGCGATCGCCGCCCTGGCCCTGCCGGACTTGTACGTCGAGCGGTGGTGGGCCGGCCGGCCGGCCGGGTCCACGTGGCTCAGCTTCACCGCCGACCTGGCGACCTACGCCCGGGTCGACGGCGACGGGGCCGTCAGCGTCCGCCGGGTCGAGGACGACGCCGAACTCCACCGCCTGCCGGCGCTCGGCGGGCCGGGCCGCACCCGGCTCAGCCCCGACGGCCGGTCGCTGTTCGTCTATCAGATGGCCGAGCCCGCCCGCGGCCAGCTCTGGGACCTGACGGCCCGCCCGCCGGCCGTCCGCGCCGAGATGTCCGACCTCGACCTCTATTTCGGCTGTTCCTACCGGCCGGACGGTCGCCTGGTCGCCGTGGCGCACGCCGGCGGCGTCATCAGCGTCTACGACCCGGCGACCGGCCGCCGTGTTCACCACCTCGCCCCGGACACGGCCGTCCGGGAGGTGCGGCTGGCCCTGCACCCGGCGGCCCCGCTCATCGCCGTCTCGTCCTACTTCTGCCGGGACGTGCTCGTCCGCGACCTGGGGTCCGGGGCGGTGGTCGCCCGGCTGACCCCGCCGTGGCCCGGCGGCGGCTTCGCCACCTGGCACCCGTCCGGCCGGGCACTCTGCGTCGGCCACGGTGACGGCATCGAAGTCCGGGTCTACGACTTCGATCCGACCACCCACGCCCTCACCTACCGCCGCTCCCTGAGTGCCAACACCGGCGGCGGCACCGACATCTTCTTCGACCCGACCGGCGACCGGGCCGTCGTCTACGGCTGGGGCGGGATGGCCAGCCTCATCGACTTCCCCGCCGGTCGGGTGCTCTTCGGGGCGCCGGCGGGCTTCGCGAGCTGGCCGCAATTCGGCGCCACGGGCCGTTCCCTCGGCGTGGCCGCTCAGCAGGACACAACCAAGGTCGGAATCTGGTCCGTCGCCGACGGGCGGGAGTGTCGGGCGTTGGTCCACGGGCGGCAAAACATAATGCGATGGCCTGCGGCCAGCCCGGACGGCCGGGTCGTGGCGGTCAACCTCGCCGACGGCCTCGTTCTGGTGGACCCCGCCACCGGCCGCGAACTCGCGACCGTGCCGTTCCGCACCGGCGGCGCATCGGTCGGCCACGTCGGCTCCTACGAGTTCGAGCCGTCCGGGGCGCTGCTGACCAACAGCTGGGACGGCTGCTTCCGCTGGCCCCTGCGGCCGGACCCGTCCGCCCCGGGCCGACTGCTACTCGGACCGCCCCAGCGGCTGCCATTCCACGAGGGGATCGGCCCGATCGCCGCCAGCCGGGACGGCCGGGTGGTCGCGCAGGCGATGGACACAGCGTACGGCATGGGACAATACTCCGGCGGCTGGATCGTGCGCCCCGGCGACCCGCTCCGCGGGTCTCCCGCGGGCCAGCCCCGCCGCGTCCTCGCCGGGGCCCGGGGCACCCGAGCGGCCGTCAGCCCCGACGGCCGGTGGGTGGCGTTCGGCTTGCACGACGTCGGCACCGTCCACGTCTTTGACTCGGCCACCGGCCGGCAGGTCTGGGAGATGACGGGCACCTACAGGTGCCTGTTCACGCCGGACGGCCGCTGGCTGGCCACAGAGGCCGACGGCGGCCGGCTCTACGCCGTCGGCACGTGGGCACCGGGGCCGCAGCTCGGCCCGGGCCAGCTGTGCTGCACCTCGGCCGACGGCCGGCTGGCCGTGTTCGCGACAAACGACGGTTTCTACCGGGTCGTCGAGGTCGAAACCGGCCGCGAGGTCGTCCGCCTCCAGGACCCGGACCACAACGCCAGCCCGGCCACCCTCACCCCG
>DASXAN010000393.1:0-2489 GCA_036406755.1 Gemmataceae bacterium | reverse complement strand
TGGCGGCCCGAGGCGGGCGTAGAGCCGGTCGCCGTCGGCGGTCAGCGTGAAGTTGCCACCGGCGTTGAGGGGCAGCCGAGACTTGCCCCAGGCCGGCGGGTCCTCGTCGGCCGGGATCAGATCAAAGTGGCCGGAGAGCTGGCCGGTGGCGAGGTCGTAGGCCAGGACGCGGCGGGCGTCGGCGACGAACACCTGTCCGCGGGCGATCAGCGGGTAGAACGCCAGCGCGGCGGGCCGGATCGGGGGCCGCATGTCGGTCCGGGCACGGTCTGGCTTCCCGTCGTCCGGCAGGGGGATCGCCAGGTACTGCGGCACCGGGGCGAACGGCGGCAGCACGCCGGCCAGTACGCCGTTCCGAGACGCGTCGCCGGCAAACGTGGCCAGCGGCGGGGCGATGCCCACCGGGGCCGGGACGCGGACGGTTTCGGCGGTGTCGAGCAGCGATTGGAGGATGCCGGCGAGATTGCCGTCGCGGCCGGCGAGGTGGCCGGCCGCGTCAGGGTGGGCCTTGCGGAACGCCTGAAACTCGGCCGTCGCCTCCGCCCGCTCACCGGCCAGCAGCCGGGTCAAGATCTGTTTGGCCCGCGCCAGGGCCGGGCCGCCGGCCGGGTCTGGGTAGGCCAACCGCCGCGGACGACCCGGCTGCGCCGGGGACCCCGCGGCCGGCTCCAGTAGGTGCCAGTAGCGTCGCGCCTGGTCAAAGTCGCCGCGCTCGCAGGCCAGGTCGCCGAGCAGGTGCAGCGCCGTCTCGGCGGAGCGGGAGCAGAAGAAGAGGTCCACGACCTGTTCGAGCGGCTGCGGGTCGCGGCCGGCCTGCCCTTGCTCCAACAGCCGCTTCGCCCGCGGCTCGACCCGGTCGCGGTACGGGGCGAGCAGTTCCGGCCGGGCGGCGATCCGGCGGTGGACCAGCCCACGGGCCGGCAGCAGGTGGCGCGGGTCGCCGTCGTCGGGCACGAGGTCGTCGCCGGACTCGTCGAGCAGCCGCAGGTACACGTCGACGGCGTCGGTCCAACGCCCTTGTTTTTCGAATGCGGCCGCCTCCGCGAACCGCTGGGCGGTACGCGGCGTGTCGCCGGCCAGCTTCGGCGGCTCGGCGGCGAAGCAGCAGGCAGCCGGCAGCAGGCAGCAGGCGGCAAAGCCGAAGACGTTCAGTCTTCGCTGCCGGCTCCCAGTTGGCCGCGGCCTGCTGCCCAGAGTCATCCGCCCGCCCCCGAGGTGATCGACACTCCCCGAATTGTAGCGGGCGGCGGCGCGCGGCCCCAAGGGAAAGTGGTGGGTCTTCGGTGCGAGGAAGACCGCCGGGACAAGCCCGGCGGCTCGCCAGTGCTCATGTTGCTCGACCGCGCCCGAGCTGTTGCAGCAGCCAACCGGCCCCGAACACGACCACGCCGACGCCGGCGATCACCAGCGAATCCCGCACGCTGATCTGCTCCGGCCGCACGATGTTGCCCGCCATGCCCACGGGCAGGATGATCATGCCCGCCACCTGGAGGGCGCGGCCGAATTTGTAGAGCATGACAGCCTCACGACAGGCGTTCTTGGATCGGAGAGAATCCGGCCCGGGTATTCTCACACCTGACACCACCGGGTGGGTTTGGCCGCTTGCGGCTTCGTGGTTCGTCGCGGAGCCGCAAGCGGAAACCGGCCGGCACGTCAATTGCCTTTCGGGCCGCACCGCATCCGACCGGAACTCCTTGACCCCCCGGTGCCCCGCACCTAGAACCTATTCCGCGGACCCATGATCAGGAAGCATCCGCCCGCGCCGCCGACCCGCGGCGCCACCCATCCGGCTCGGGAGACTTCGCGCATGCGTTCGGGCCACTCGCCGACCCAACCCCTCCGCCGACTGGCGCTCGCCCTCGCCGCCGGTGCCGGGCTGGCGGCCTTCGCCGGCTGTTCCCAGAACCACTACGACGAGCAGATGACCTACCCGGTCCGGACCGACCTGCTGGTGTCCCCCGGCACCTGGGAGTTCCAGCCGACCGCGTTCAACCGGCCCGGCATCCTGCCGCTGGACGCGCTCAAGATCGAGCCCAAGGCCGAGTGGTCGGCCGACACCCAGAAGCTCGCCGACGCCGTTGGCAAGAAGGTCTACGACCCGACGACCATCCCGGCCGCCGACCGGGCCGAGTATGCCAAAAACCTGCAAGAGATGTTCGGGACGCCGGCCCACCCGAAGGTCAGCGGGTTCGAGCAGAAGGGCCTCCAGGCCGTGGACGTGCCGTCCGCCGACGCCGTGATCGAAGCCCTGAAGGTCGACGAAGCCCGGCTGGCCGAGGGCAGCCGGTCCTACCGCGCCCACTGCCTGCACTGCCACGGGCTGGAGGGCAACGGCCGCGGCCCGACCGGGCCGTGGGTCAACCCGTCGCCCCGTGACTATCGCCAGGGCATCTTCAAGTACACCTCCTCCACCCAGGAGCAGAACCAGCGGAAGCCGCGGCGGGCCGACATCCTGCACGTGCTCAACTTCGGCATCGAGGGCACGTCGA
>DASXAN010000392.1:0-5178 GCA_036406755.1 Gemmataceae bacterium | reverse complement strand
GAAGACCGGCTCAAGCCGGGACTCCAACCCGAGCTCTCCAGGGAGGATCGCTGTGACGAGATGCTGGCTCCTCGCCGTCGTTCTCCCGGTTGCGACGTTGGCCGGCCCCACCGGCGGCCGCGCCCAGGCCCCGGAGGCGCCCGCCGAGGTTCGCAAGTCGGCCGAACAACTGGTGGACGGCCTGGAGCTGGAGTCGCTCCAGGGCGAGAATTGGGCCAAGGTCAAGCGGATCGAACGGCCGCTCCTGTTCTACACCGACCCGACCCGCGCCGACGAAAGTGGCTTCCTCTGGGCCTGGGGCGACAAGGGCCGGCCGGTCGCCCTGGTCGAGATCTTCCAGAAGGCGACGAGCCGGAACGTCTGGATCGTTGGCGTCTGCAACACCTCCGGCGGCAAGCTCCGGGCCGGCCGGGCGGGCGGGCCGTGGTGGCTGGAGAACGACTCGGACATCGCCTTCAAGGACGTGCCCGTGGCCCCGCCCGTGGGCGGCGAACCCGCCCTGCGGCAGCGGCAGATGAAGCTGCTCGCCCAGATGTTCACCGCCCACGAAATCTACAACCCGAACAACACCCGCTACGACCTGCGCCGCCTCGACCGCCCGTTGCACACCTACCAGGACGCGGACGCCGGCATCGTGGACGGCGGGTTGTTCGCCTTCGCCAACGGGACCAACCCCGAGATCCTGCTGTTCGTCGAGGCCCGTCAGACGAAGGCCAAGGGGTCCAAGCCGGTCTGGCAGTTCGGCGTCGGTCGGTCGGCGAACGCGGAGTTGCACCTGGAGTACGAGGGCAAGGAAGTGTATTCCGCGCCACGGGGCAACTACGTCAGCGGCCGGGACAAGCCGTTCTGGACGACGACGCTCCAGTTCACGCCCGCGCCACCCTGAGCCCGACTTGAGCCCGACGCGCAAGCAAGGGTTTGACAGGATCCCTTGCTTGCGCGTCGGGCTCAAATGAGGTTGGAGTTCCCACATGACCTCCGCTCGCATCGGACTCATCCGGTCGGCCGCGTCGGCCGTATTCGCGGCCCTGCTGTTATCCGGACCGGCCGCCCCGGCCCGAGACGACGGGAACGGGCAGCAGCGGCTGGACCTGATGCGGTCGGCGGTGGCGAGCCTGGAGCCGCAGTCCTCCGCGTTGCCCCACGCCGCGCTCGCCGTCGCCCCAACCCCCCTGCTCCGCTACAGCGACCCGACCCGCGGGGGGATCAAGGAAGCGGCGACCAACGTGCTCCTCGACGCCGCCGTCTGGCGGCTGGGGACGGAGGGGCGGCCGACGGCCCTGGTGACGACCGAGATCTACCAGAACGGCGATCATTCGCGGGTACTCGCCTACGAGTTCCTGTCGCTGACCGCGACGCCCTTCAGCCTCCGGCACCGCACGCAGCCGATCCGCTGGGACGCCACGGGGTCCGGCCTGGCGCTCAAGGCGTTGCCCGACGCCCCGAAGCCGGCCGCCACGGCCGCCGCCCGGCTGCCGCAGATGCGGCTGTTGGCGAAGCGGTTCGCCGTCAAGGAGCGGGTCAACGACGTGCCGATCGAGTGCCGCCTGCTGCCGCAGCCGATCGACCGCTACCGCTCCGACGCGGACAAGATCGTGGACGGGGCGATCTTCGCCTACGCCAACGGCACCAACCCCGAGGTCGGCGTCCTGTTCGAGTGCGGCGGCGAGCACTGGCGGTACGGCTGCCTGCGGCTCACGGCCGCCGAGTGCCACGTCCAGCTCGACGGCCGGGAGGTCGCGGCGTTCGAGAAGTTCGACGCCCGCGGCCACACCGACGGGCCGTACCACAACGGCGCGCACAAGCTCCCGACACCCCAATGACACCGGAGGCGGCGATGAGGAACCTGGCAATCGTACTGCTGCTGCCGGCCCTGTCCGCCGCGCAGCCGCCGGCCAGGCCGGAGACGCAGGAAGCGGCGAAGCTCAGCGAGGAGATCGAACAGTCGGTCCGGTGGTACGACGTGTTGCCCGAGGACGGGGCCGCGCCGCTCACGCCGGTCCCGGTCATCCGCTGGCGGAATGTGACCCGCGGCCAGGAGGGCGAGGCCATGATGGTCGTCTGGCCGCGTAACGGCCGGCCGGTCGCCATGGCCAGCATCTTCCCCTGGGGGGCGGCCATGACCCACGAGTTCGACTCGCTCTCCCGCGAGAGCAAGCTGGTCGCCCGTGAGGACGGGCGGGTGATCTGGTCGCCGAAGGCCGCCGGCGTGGAGTTCAAGGAGGTGCCGAACGCCCCCAAGCCCGCCAAGTCGCCGGCGGAGCGGCTGCGGCAGATGAAGGCGATCGCGGCGGAGTTCAAGGCGACGATGACCGGGTGGGCGGGCGACAACTCCGACCGCGAGGAGCTCCGCCTGCTCCCCCGGCCGCTCTACCGGTACGACCTGACGGGCGCCAAAGCGCCGCAGCCCCCGCTCGTGGACGGCGGCCTGTTCGCCTACGTGATGGGGACCGACCCTGAGGTGGTCCTGGCCCTCGAAGCCGTCGGGACGGCGGACAGAGCCGACTGGCAATACGCCCTGGTCCGGGCGACGTCCGGCGGGCTGGAGGTGAAGCTGGGTGACCGCGTGGTGTGGACCGCCCCGAAACACCCGGCGGACCGGGTGCCCACGCTGCCGCACTTTTCGATGCGACGCCCCTTGCAGAAGTGATCCACCCCCGTTGAAGGCGAGGTGACGCCATGTCGCACCGACTGACCCGGACCGCGTTCCCGATCCTGGCGGTCGCCGCCGTCCTCGTCGCGTCGGCCGTGCCGGCCCCCGCTCGGCCGGAGCCGCCCGCGGCCAAGAAAGACGACCCCCCGAAGGAGCCCGGCCGCGACGACGGCGAGCGCGTGTTCAACAAGATCGAGGTCGAAGTCCAGGCCGAGGACGGCTGGGTCAAGGCGGCCCGGATCGCCAAGCCGCTGCTGCTGTACGGCGACCCGACCCGCAACCACGACCGCGGCAGCGTCTGGGGCTGGGGCGACAAGGGCCGGCCGGTCGTGCTGGTCGAGCTGTTTTCCCACCCGGACAACCGGTCGCGGTGGACGTTCGTCATCTGCAACACGTCCGGCAAGAAGGTCCGGGCCACCATGGGCGGCGCGGCGTGGTGGCTGGAGAACGCCTCGGCCTGCGAGCTGAAGGACGTGCCCGCGGCCCCGCCCGCGGCCGCCGACCCCGCCCTGCGGCAGCGGCAGCTGAAGATGATCGCCTCGCGGTTCACCGGCCACCAGTTCTGGGACCCGAACAACACCCGCTACGACCTCCGCCGGCTCGACCGCCCGCTGCACACCTACCGGGACGACTCGGCCGGCTTGCTCGACGGCGCCCTGTTCACCCTGGCCAACGGCACCAACCCGGAGATCATGTTCTTCGTCGAGGCCCGACGGGACCCGAACGACGCCGCCAAGGCCGTCTGGCAGTACACGGTCGGGCGGCTCGCCCACGCGGAGCTGCACTTGCAGTACGAGGGTAAGGAGGTGTTCGAGGCCCCGCGCGGCGACCGGGTCGGCGGCCGGAACCGGCCGTACTGGCTCGGCTTCCTCGCCGTGCCCCCCGACGGCGGGCCCGGTAGGCCGTAGCGGGCAGCCGGTGTCGCGTCCGAATGGGGCCCGGGCGACTCAGCCGCCTCCTCGGAGGTCCCGCCCAGGCCCGGCCCCGTGTTCGTCGGTCGGGGCGCGGGTGAACACGGTGGGGGTGCCGCCCGGATCGGTGATGATCATCCGGTCGCCCGCTACCTCGACGCGGTACGGCGGCAGGGCCGGCTTGACGGCCAGACCGAGCAACGGGGCGACCGGCCGCAGGAGCCGGCGGAGGCGGCTGGGCTCGTAGTCGAAGACGACCGCGCCGCCGCGGACGGACCACGAGCACCGATCGCCCCGCGGGGCCGCGTCCGTCGGGCAGACGCACACGCGGTCGGGGCCGAACACTGCCGTCCGCATCACCCCCGGCTTATCCCAATCCTCGTACGCCCACGTGCCCACGAGCGGCCGTTCCTCGGCCGACAGGCGGTCGAGCGACAACCACCAGCCCGCCCCCGCGACCACGGCGGCGGCGGCGACGACCAGGACGAGACGGCGGCGGGTCATGCCGCCAGCGTACCTCGCTTCCGGGCTGACGACCAGTGACGCCCGGCCCCGGCCGGAGGTGGACGGACGCCGACCGGACCGGTTAAATCAACCCGGGCCACCCGGCCGCAACGGAAGGAGCCTCGCATGGACGAACTCTGCCTGGTCACCGGCGGCGCCGGGTTCATCGGCTCGCACCTGGTCGAAGCCCTCACCGGCCGCGGCAAGCGGGTCCGCGTGTTCGACGACCTGAGCACCGGCCTGAAGTCGAACCTCACCCACGTCCGCCCCGCCCCGGAACTGGTCGTCGGCGACCTGGCCGACGCCGCGGCCGTGGCCCGGGCCGCCGACGGGGCCAAGGTCGTCTACCACCTCGGGGCGCTGGCGTCGGTCGCCCGCAGTGTCGAGAACCCGCTCGTCTCGCACACCGCCTGCGCCACGGGCACCGTGAACGTCCTCGACGCCGCCCGCAAGGCGGGCGCCCGCCGGCTGGTGTACGCCGCCAGCTCGAGCGCCTACGGTGGGGCGTCCGACCCGGCCGGCCAGCGGGAGGACCTGCCGCTGCAGCCGCTCTCGCCGTATGCCGCCGCGAAGCTCTCCGGCGAGATGTACTGCCAGGCGTTCGCCCACACGTTCGGGCTGGAGACGGTGCGGCTGCGGTTCTTCAACATCTTCGGCCCCCGCCAGCGGGCCGACAGCCCGTACTCCGGCGTCATCGCCATTTTCACCGCCGCCATGGCCGCCGGCAAAGCCCCGACCGTCCACGGCGACGGGTTGCAGTCCCGGGACTTCACCTACGTCGGCAACGCCGTGCAGGCGCTGATGAAGGCGGCCGAGGCCCCGGGCGTCTCCGGCAACGTCTACAACGTCGGCACCGGGGCCAACATCACCGTGCTGGACTTGGTGACCGCCCTGAACCGGCTGCTCGGGACCGACCTCAAGCCGGTCCACGCCCCGCCGCGGGCCGGCGACGTGCGGTTCTCCCGGGCCGTCATCGACCGCACGCGGGCCGAGCTGGGCTACGAGCCGAAGGTCGATTTCGAGGACGGGCTGGAGCGGACGCTGCGGTGGTATCGGGAAAGCGCGGTATCATAGTGGGCGAGCGGCGGGGCCAAGCCCCGCCGCGCGCCG
>DASXAN010000391.1:0-2277 GCA_036406755.1 Gemmataceae bacterium | reverse complement strand
TCCCCCTCTCCCTTTATGGGAGAGGGGGCCGGGGGATGAGGGGAATCCAGCCCCCTCACCCCCAACCCCTCTCCCGGCTTTGCGGGAGAGGGGAGAAATGCAACCCGCGGCAATTCTTACACGCCCCGCGCGGCCAATCTTACAATCCCGCCACCCGCCCCCGGCCGCGGCAAAAATCTCCGCCCGGCCGAATCCGCACGCCCCGCCGGCACTTGCGCCCCACGCTCGGCCGCCCGCCAGCTGATTGGCACGCCGGCTGCTTTACTCCCTCACCGTTCGGCCGACGCCGACCCGCGACACCGGCGACCGTTCCCCCGCGGTCCCGGAACGATGGGCGGGTCGGAGGGCCGGACGGCCGGTGCCGGGTTCCCCCACCCGGCCGGCACCCCGGCGTCGCCTTCCCCCGGCGACGGCGGGTCCCCCTTTCCCACTCCCTCCTCCCTCCTCCCGCCTTCCTCCCACGTTCCCGAGCCGCCCGCCGACCCCCGGCGGGCGGCTCTCTTTTTGCGTCCGCAGTCCGTGGTCCGTCGCCCGTGGTGAAATCGTGCCGATTTCGGGTGGCCTGTTCCAATGCCCGCGGCGGGGGTGTACACTGAATTCACCAACCACGGACCACGGACTACGGACGACTGACTCCGATGAACTTCCAGTTCGAGGTGACGCAACCCATTGGCCCGGCGGCCGCGACCAGCGGCCCGCCGCCGGACATGATCGACGTGCTCCGCCAGATGCTCGCCGTCCAGCAGGAACACCTGGCGTTCGCCAAGGCCGTGCAGGACGCCGGGGCCCGCTGGCGGACCGTGCTGGCCCGCTGGCAGGGCGACTTCCCGGGCCTGCCGGAGGCGTGCAAGCACGTGCTGCCGCTGTTGGAGCGGGCGTACATCGACCTGGTGGCCGAGCTGACCAACCACGTCAAGGACCAGACCGACGCGCTGGCCAACGAGTACGCCCTGGCCGAGTTCCTCGACCGCTACGGGGTGCGGCTGAACCAGCTGGCGACGCTGTTGAACGTGGTCGGCCCGATCGCGGAGGTGGCGTCGCAGGAGACGGCCCCGCCGGGGAAGTGACGGGAGTCAACTCATGCCCCGCCGCGCCCTCATCCTTCCTGCCTTGTGGTTCGCCGCGGCCGGCCTCGCCGCCGACCCGCCGCGGCAGCGAGAAGGCACGCTGAAAGTCGGCGACCCGGCCCCGGCCCTGGCCGCCGACCTGCTCGGCCAATCGAAGTCGATCAAGCTCGCCGACCTCCGCGGCAAGCCGACCGTCCTCATCTTCGGCTCGTGTACCTGACCGCCGTTCCGCGCCTCGGTCCGTGCGATCGAGAAGCTGTACACCGACTACAAGGACACGGCGCACGTCTACGTCGTCTACATCCGCGAGGCCCACCCGACCGACGGTTGGCAGGTGCCGCAGAACGAGCGGGACAAAATCCTGATCCCGGACCCGAAGACGCTGGCCGAGCGGAAGACGGTGGCCGAGGGGTTCGCCGAGCAGTTCAAGTTGAAGCTGCCGATCCTGGTGGACCCGATGGACGACCCGTTCGAGCAGGCGTTCGCCGCCTGGCCGGACCGCGTGTACGTGCTGGATTCGGCCGGCAAGGTGGCGTACAAGGGCGGGCTGGGGCCGCGCGGGTTCAAGGTGGCCGAGGTGCCGCCGGTGCTGGACCGGTTGCTCGGCGCGAAGAAATAGCAGGTACCGACCACCGGAGCGGTAGCCGGGACCTTCTAACCGGCGCGACTGGAAACGCGGGCGAGGTCGTCCCAGAACTGGAACGACTCGCCGAGCCGCTCGGCCAGCGTCTTGTCGAAGTACCGCACGGGCAGCGATTCCAGCCCGCCATCGGCCGGGACCTCCTCCAGTCCGGCATCGGTCACGAGGTACTTCTTGTGCCCCGTGACGCGGACCCGGTCGCCGTCCACCCGAACGACCCGCGCCTCCATGACATAAAACCCGTCCACCGTGTCCGCGCCCTCCCAGTACACGGTCGCCCCTTCACGAACCTCCTGCTTACGGTTCAGGGCGTCATAAGACCCCGTCACCCGCTTTGCGTCTGCCAGCGACAGCCCGCAGACCGTGCGCAGCAGCCGAATGCGGGCGATCTCGTCCAGCCCGTCCGCGTTGGCCGCCCGGTAGACGGCCTCCGGCGTCGCCCCGCCCCGGTGCATCTCTTCGTATTTGGCAAACTCGCTCATGCGTCCGGCTCCAGTTCCACGGGAAACACCCTGGCCAGAATCTCGACCCGGCCGCCGCCGAGAGCCGCGGGGATGTCGTCCGGCCGCC
>DASXAN010000390.1:0-2005 GCA_036406755.1 Gemmataceae bacterium | reverse complement strand
TCGCCCTCCCGAGCCGCAGGTCGGCGGCGTCGATTTCCCACCTCGTCATTGGACCGCCCGTGGCGACCGGGTACTATGTGACCGTCGCCCCGGCCGCCGAGGTCCGCTCATGTCCGCCGGCACCCTGACCCGCGTCACGGCCAAGACGGCGGCCGACATCTGCCGCCGCTTCACCCTCGACGTCGAAGCGAAGAACCTGCTTGACGACCGCCTCACGCCCAAAGCGTACCTCGACCTGCTGATCGAAAAGGGCCAGCTCACCGACGCGATCCGCGTCCTGGCGTACGGCCTGCCCAAGCCGGAGGCGGTGTGGTGGGCGTGCCAGTGCGTCCGCGGCCTGTCCGGGTCGCCGCTGCCGCCGCCGGCGCTGGCGGCCGTCCAGGCCGCCGAGAAGTGGGCGGCCGACCCGTCGGACGACAACCGCCGGGCCTGCCTCAAGGCCGGCGAGGCCGCCGACTTCACCACCGCGGCCGGGTGCACCGCCCTGGCCGCGTACTGGTCCGGTGGCACCCACGCCCCGCCCGATGCCAAGCTCGACCCGCCGGCCGAGGACTGGACGCACCACGCCGCCGCCGGGGCCGTCATGATGGCCGCCCTCTTTCCCGATCCGACGAAGGCGCCCGAGCGGTTCAAGAAGGCGCTGGACCTCGGCGTCCAGGTCGGCAGCGGCGCGAACAAGTGGAAGTGATGAGTTATTGTTCGACCGGCCCGACCGCCCGGGCCGTGACGAGGTGGACGCTGTAGGCGGTCACGCTCCGGTCGTGGACGCGGACGTGCCAGGGCACCGCCGCGTCCTCCGCCGCCAGCCGCAGTCCGGCCACCGACGCCGGGTGTCCCCCCGGCGTCAGCAGCGCCCGCAGCACCGGCTCGGCCGCCCCCTTGCCCGGCGAGCGGTCGGAATGTCCGCCGACCCACGCCGGCGGCGCCGTCACTGCCCCGGACCAGTCGTACGGCGTGCTCAGCACCAGCGGCGCTCCCGGCCGCAGAACGCCGGCCAGCGACCCGAGCAGGTCCAGCGGCGACGGGACGCAGTCGAGCACGTTCAGGCTCGCCGCCGCGGCGAACGTCCCGGCCGGGAACGGCAGGGCCGTGGCGTCACAGACCCAAAAATCGACGTTCGCGGCGTCCCGGAACGGGACGGCGAACTCGCGGCGGTCGTAGACGAGGCCGACCCGGCGGCGCGGGTAGGTCACGACGCCGCGGCGGAGGACGTCGGCCGCAAGGCCGAGAAGCGAGAAGTTGAGGTCCACGCCCAGCACCAAGCCGTCGCACCGCCGGCCCAGCTCGAACGTCGAGCGGCCGGCGGCACACCCGGCGTCGAGTACCGGGCCGGCCGGCATGTCACCGGCCAGCTTCAGGCCGCGGTCCAGCACGCGGGCCACCGAGCCGGGGGCAAGATCACCCCGCGGCTCATCCGGGTCGAACTCCGCGTAGTGGTCCCAGGCGTAGCTGCTCAGGTGCAGACGGGTCGCGTCCACGGCCGACCCCGGGCCGCAGTCGCCGAGCATCGCCTCGACCTCGGCCGCCAGGTCGCGGCGGGCCGTCAGGTGGTAGATGTTGTTGGCGACGTAGGACCGCACCTGCGGCACCAACAGCGGAATGCCGTCGATGACCGGGTACTCGCACTGGCAGGCCTGGCTGGTGCAGTGCAGCGCCCCCTGGAGGAGCGTGTCGCCGTCGGCGACCGCCTCCAGGCCGACGGCCAACGGCGAGTCCGGCAGGTTGCGGGAGCGGCACAGCGGGCAGACGGGGCGAAGGGCCTCGAAGTGGCGGCGCTTCAAGGCTCAGCCCCCGATCATGACCGTGGTGCTGCACGGCGGTAGGATCTTGCCGGTCGGCGACGGGATCGGGGCGACGCAGGACGTGTGGGCCGTCAGGTCGCCGGCCCGGGCGGCCGGCTTGTTCTCGATCAGCACGGTCATCGACCCCTTGGCGACCATGCCCGGCCCGGCCGGGACGCACGTTGCCAGGACGCACGGCTGGGACATATCGCTCACCCGGGCGG
>DASXAN010000389.1:0-1993 GCA_036406755.1 Gemmataceae bacterium | reverse complement strand
CGCCGCCGCAGGTGCCGGGGTCGCTGGCGCTGCCGGAATTGTTCCAGGGAGTCAGTCAAGGCGGCGGGCGCTGATCCCGGTCGTAGCCCCGGAGGAGCGGTCATGGGGTTCTTGAGTCTGCTGCTGCTGCTGCCCGGGGACGAGCCGGCCGAGGCCCTGGCGAAGAAGATGCTCCCGGTCTACGTCAAGGAGGCGTCCGAGTACACGCTGGCCGTCGCCTCCGCCCCGGGCCGGGCGCTGGAACTCAAAAAGGAACCGGTGTTCGAGTGGTCGAACCCCGTGCGGTCGGGGGTGCAGCAGGGGGTCGTTTTCCTCTGGCTGCGCGACGGCCGGCCGGCCGCCATCGGCTCCATCTTCTCCCACCCGGAGGACCGCTTCCCCGGCCGGCGGCTGTGCCACGAGTTTCACGCCCTGGACCCCGAGACGCTCGTGGTTTCGCGGCCGGACGCGCTGAACGAGTGGAAGCCGCAGGCCGGGCTGGCGCGCCAGGAGTTGCCCGACGCCGGCACGCCGGCCGCCACCCCGGCCGCCCGGTTGTTGCAAATGAAGAAGCTCGCCGCGGAGTTCACCGGCCACGAGGTCGATACCGATGACGCCGGCAAGACCTGGGATTTGAGACTCTTGCCGGCGCCGCTCTACCGCTACCCGGCCGCCAAGAGCGGCGTCGTGGACGGGGCGATCTTCGCGCTCGTCTCGAACGCGGGCACCGACCCCGAAGTCCTTCTGCTGATCGAGGCCAAGGAACAGGGCGGCAAGCTGCGGTGGGAGTACGCGTGCGGCCGCTTCTCCGACCGCAGCCTTTATGTGCAGCGCAAGGGCCGGGACTTCTGGTCGTGCGTCCGGGACGGGACCGACAACACGTTTCTGCACGGCGCCAAGCACGTGTACCGCTTCTACCCGGACAAGGTCGTGGACGCGGACGGCAGGACGACCGTGCGCATCCGCGCGACCGAGCGGAACTGGCAGTTCATTCCCATCGCAGACAGGTGAACCGCCGCCCGAAGCGGCGTTCGATCACGGCTGGTCTCGGGGGTGACCTCGCCCCCGTCGAGGGCAAGTGACATGGTGTCGTCCTTCCTCCCGCTGGTCCTGGCCGCGGGCCTGGGCCAGCCGCCCGCGGCCCCGGCCGAGCCGCCGCCCGCCCCGCGGCAGCGGCACGCGCTCATCCTGTGCGGCCACCCCGGCGACGCCGAACACGTCAAGGCGTTCGCCGACACCGTCCGCAAGCTCGGCGACGGGCTGGCGAAGACGGTCGGCATCCCGCCGGAGCGGCAGCACGTCGTCTTCGGAGCCGACCCGCCGAAGGACCTGCCCACCGCCACCGGCCCGGCGACGCGGGAGGCGGTGGCCGAGGCCGTCGCCGCCGTCCGCAAGAAACTCGCCCCGGAGGACGGGCTGTGGGTGATCGTCCTGGGCCACAGCCACCACGACGGCCGACAGATGTGGTGGAACCTGCCCGGCCCGGACCTGAGCGCCGCCGAGTTCGGCAAGCTGTTCGCCGACCTGGACTGCCGCGAGCAGGTGTTCGTGATGACGACGTCGCTGAGCGGCTACTTCGTCAAGCCGCTCGCCAAGCGCGACCGCGTGGTGATCGCCGCCACGGAGGCCGACGCGGAGACCAACGAAACCACGTTCCCCGCCGTGTTCGCCCAGGTGCTCGGGGCCGGCCTGAACCCGGCCGAACACGACTTCGACAAGGACGGCAAGCTGACGCTGTTCGACCTGTACGTCGCCGTGGCGAAGGAAATCGCGGAGAACTACGCCAGTGCGGAGCAACTGGCGACCGAGCACGCCCAGCTCGACGACGACGGCGACGGCGTCGGCCACGAGTTGCAGAATCTGTACCTGCCGGTGGAACAGGGCGGGACACCGCCGGGGAAGAAGTCGAAGGGCCGGCCGCACCGCGACGGCGCCCGCGCCGCGCAAATCCTGTTGTCGCCGGGCCCGTGACCCGCCGGGTTGGAGTCCCGGCTTGAGCCGGTCTTTTCCGATG
>DASXAN010000388.1:0-2179 GCA_036406755.1 Gemmataceae bacterium | reverse complement strand
GCTCGCCCCCGGCTCGCCGCTAAACTACCGCCGCATGATGGAATTCACAGCGCTCGGCGACACCGCCGTCCTGGCATACCTGCCCGACGAGGCCGCCGCCTGGCGGTTCGCCGCCGCCGCCCGCGCCGCCGACCTGCCTGGGCGGCTCGACGTCGTCCAGGCGTACGCCAGCGTCGCCGTGTTCTTCGACCCCGGCGCCACGTCGCCCGCCGCCGTCACCGCGGCGCTGGAACGGCTCGACATCGCCGCCGCCCCGCCGGTCCAGCCGCGGCATCACGAGCTGCCCTGCTGCTACGAGATGAACCTCGACCTGGCCCGCGTCGCCGAGCACACCGGCCTCAGCCCCGACGACGTCATCCGCCTGCACACTGGCACGGAGTACACCGTCTACGCCATCGGCTTCTGCCCCGGGTTCCCCTACCTCGGCTACCTGCCGCCGGAGTTGTGCGGCGTGCCGCGGCTGCCGGCCCCGCGGCTGCGGGTCGAGCCGGGCAGCGTCGGCCTGACCGGCCGGCAGACCGGCGTCTACCCGCTGGAGCGGCCCGGCGGGTGGAACATCGTCGGCCGCACGCCGCTGGTCCTGGTCGACCCGGCGGCCGGCTACTTCCCGCTGCGGGTCGGCGACCGGGTGCGGTTCCGGCGGATCGACGACGCCGAATTCCGCCGCCTGGCCGGCCAACGGCTCAACGGATCGCAGTCTGAATGACGCGTCATTCGTACATCGGTGTGTCTACGCCGCCGGGAAACCTAACTTTTTTCTCACATTTCCCGTTGCTTGCGGCCGGCGTGTCGGCTACTTTTGTGGGTTAATGACGGGGCCAGGGGACCGTCCGTCGCCGGCCGAGCGCGCCGCCCGGGTGGAACGCCCCGTCCGTGACTCTCCCGCCGCTTGTGACTCACAGCGTTTCCTGAGCCGTCCGCCCGCCGCCCGCGCGGACCGCCTTCGGTCGGAGTCCGTCCTTGCCCTCGTGGAGGTCCGGGCCATGCGTCCCGCCCGCCGGTCCGCGTTCACGCTCATCGAGCTGCTCGTCGTCATCGCCATCATCGCCATCCTGATCGGCCTCTTGCTACCGGCCATCCAGAGGGTGCGGGAGGCCGCCGCCCGTACCAAGTGCCAGAACAACCTGAAGCAACTCGGCCTGGGTCTGCACAACTTCCACGACGTCTACAACGTCTTCCCCCCGGGCCTGGGCGCGCTGGCGGACAAGTACCAGGTCCCGACGGGCGGCTACCCCAACCCGTTTTCGGCCCCGGAAGCCATCCCGTCCACACAGTCCCCGACGTTCAACCGGTACGCCAGCTGGTGCACCTGGGTCCTGCCGTTCGTGGAACAGGACAACCTGTTCAAGTCGATGCGACAGACGAGCCACCCGCTCACGCCGGCCCCGCTGCCGCTGCCGGTCTTCACCTGCCCGTCCGACGCCCGCATCGACCTGATCTACGACAGCGGGGCGGCCGGCGGGAACCGGCCCGTCACCCTGTACGCCGGCGTGTCGGGGCTCGCCAACAACAACGGCCGCTGGCCGAACTGCAACGGCGTGCTCTACCTGCGGTCCAAGGTGAAGCTGACCGACATCGCCGACGGCACCAGCACGACGCTGGTCATCGGCGAGCGGCCGCCCACCCCGGACCTCGACTGGGGGTGGTGGGACACGGCCACCCAGCCGAACGGTAGCGAAACGTTCGACTTCTGGGACATGGACGTGGTCATGGGCATGCAGGAACGGGGCCCGATGGGTCCGTCCGGGCCCGGGCACACGACCAGCCAGTCCAGCCCGAGCTTCGCCTGCCCGACCGTGGCGACGTACATGGACGCCGGGCCGCCGGCCGTGTCCACCGGCCAGCCGTACCTGACCAAGTCCAACTTCTGCGACTTCTACCACTACTGGAGCAACCACACCGGCGGGGCGTACTTCGCGTTCGGCGACGGCAGCGTCCGGTTCATGCCGTACACGGCCGCCCCGATCATGCCGAAGCTGGCCACCCGGGCCGGCGGCGAGCCGATCGGCACCAGCGACCTGTAGCCCGCCCCGGAGTCCCCATGCCGAGCCGCCGCTGCCCGCTCGCCCTGCTCGCCGCCGTCGCCCTGGCCGGCTGCGGCGGCGGCACCGGCACGCTCACCGGCAAGGTCACCTACCAGGGCAAGCCGGTCGTGTACGGCTCGGTGCTGGTCCGCTGC
>DASXAN010000387.1:0-2702 GCA_036406755.1 Gemmataceae bacterium | reverse complement strand
CGACAGGTCGAGCATCGTGCCGTACAGGAGTACCTCGCCGAACGTCAGCACGATGTAAGCCATCGCCGGCCAGTAGATTGACACCTTGTTCAACGACACCAGCTTGTCGCCGACTTCTTCGGTCCGAATGCCTGAGCCGGCCGCCGCCATGATGCCGACGGCCGCCGCCGTCAAAATGAAACCGGCCAAGATCTTCCGCATCGGCGTGAAGACCTCCATCTTCGGGTCGAGGCGGCCGAAGGTGATGTTGAACACCGGCACCAGGATGATGACGAAAAGTGCGTTGAGGAACTGCAACTGGTCGGGCGCGACCGACGTGAGCCAGACCACCTTGGTGGGCCAGGTGAGCGACAGAACCGGGATTTGGAACGGCAGCCGGAGATCCACGTAATCGCGCGTGAAGGCGATCCAGAGCGTGTCGTTGTGCTCGTAGCCGAACCAGAACAGGATTACCAGTCCGAAGATCACCAGCAGCCAGGCCAGCGTCTTGCTGTGCTGGCGCTGCGCGTCCGGGCTCATCTCCCGGCCGTTGTGCTTCTCGATCGCAAACGTCCGCCGGCCGGCCGCCATCACCGATCGCGCGACCAGGGCGACCACCGCGATGAAAATGACCCCGAGCACGGTGGCCTCTGTGGCCCTCGTCCAATGCCGCTTGTCGCCTTCGACCGCGTAGAGGGCGGAAAACCCGTCCGGGAGCCAGTCGATGAGGAAAGATGCGAACACAAAGTAGACGGCGAACAGGCCGTAGATGGCCAGGATGAACATGAGGCCCTCGAACCGCTGACGCCGTTCTTCCGGGGTTAACGCTTGGTCGCGCTTCTCCACGGCGTAGGTGCGCTTCCCGGCGGCGAAGACCAGCAGCGACAGGGTCATCAGCACGGTCGGGAAGGCGAAGGCGATCTGGTAGGCGCGGCCGACGGCTTCCGGCGTCGCCAGCTTCAGGATCTCCTCACCCTTGCCCTCGTCGAGGAGCCGCTGCGCCTGCTCGCGGGCCTCGCCGGCCAGGCTACCCATGATGTGGTGTTCGCGGATCGCCGGAAGGGCCAACTGCGAGATCAGCGCGCCGACGTTGATCGCCAGATAGAACCACAGAAACGCCGAACTCCGCAGTCGCTCCTGGCCCGGCCGCTTCTGGTCGTAGGTCTGCCCCAGCAGGGCGGAGATGTTGGGCTTGATGACCCCGCTGCCGCCGGCGAGCAATGCCAGCGAGACGAACAGAAGCATGCTTGCGATGAACTGCAACCGTTCCGGCGGCATCCCCTGGATGGCGTTGCCGAGGATTACCGGGTCGGAATAGCCCAGGAGGAAGTGGCCCAGAACATACGGGACTGAGAAGCCGACGATCGTCCAATAGCGACCGAACCAGTGGTCCGCGAGCAACCCGCCGAGCAGTGGGAGGAGGTAGCATCCCATTTTGAAGGCGGAATACAGCGGCCCCGCCTCCGTGTCGCTGAAATGCAGGGCCGTCGTCAGGTACAGAAACAGGATCGCCCGCATCCCGTAGTAGGAGCTGCGCTCGGCGAACTCGCCGCCGAAGAAGAAGAAGATCGCCGGCGGGTGCCGCTGCGAAACCGTCGGCGTGCCGTTCGGCTGGTCCTTCTCGCCCATGACAATCCCTTTTCGGTCGGGAGGGTGGTTCAGGTCGGTGTCTCGGCCCGCCGCAGGACCTTCTGCCACGGCCGCGGGGCCGGGGCGACCTGCCACGCCGCCGTGTCGGCGAACGCCTTCGCCCGCTCCTCGGCCCGCGCCGGGTCAAGGCCGCCGGCGTGGACGTGCAAGCCGTACCGTAGGCGTAGCGGCCGGTCCTTCCGCAGCCCGTAGGTGTCCGGCAGGCTGAACGCGGCCGACATCCAGCCGTCGTCGCGCGCGTGCCAGTACGTCGGGTAGCGCGGGTTCGACGGGTGGTCGAACCACGTCACGCCCTCGGTCGCCTCCGGCGTGATCGGGCCGCTGTAGTCCAGCCACCGCGCCCGCTTGGCGAAGACGCCCTTCTCGCCGGCCGCCCCGTCGCTGTTGGTCAGTCGGCCGCCGCCGTAGTGGGCGCTCAGGCTCGCCGCCACCCGTAGGCCGACGAAGCCGAAGTTCGTCTTGCCGAGCGTCAGCTCGTCCAGGGCCGGCGTGAACGTCGCTTGCAGCTCCAGCCAACCTTCGCCGCGGTCGAGCGGGCGGTAGACGGCGATCATTTCCTGCCCGATGAGGCGGACGGCGTGGGCGTCATACCAGCCGATGCGGACGGCCAACCCGGCCTCGTCCGGGCCGTCCTGGTAATGGACCCAGGCGTCTTGACGGATGTGCGGGCCGCCGGGGCGGTCGCGGTGCTCCTCCCAGAAGCTGACGCCGGCGACATCGTGGTGGGCCCACCAGAGCGACCGGTGGTGGTCGTGGGTCGGGTCGGCGGGGTGGCCCATGCGGGTCAGCGACCGCCCGGACGGGCCGACGAGCGGGTAAAAAAACGGCCGCGGGTACCGGTGCGCGGCGTGCCAGCGCAGTCGCTCGTGGCCGTCCACGCGGATCGACACTTCGTCGTCCGGCAGCGGCACGGTCTGGACGCGGGGCACGGTGTACGGCATGAGCGGACCCGCGGGCGGCGAGGGGGCCGGGGAGGCGGGGGTGATTGTAACCGGTCAACATGCGCCGGGGCAAGTATGACCACCCCGTGACGCCGCGACCCGAGTCTGCGAGGGGAGCGCTACCCACGCAGA
>DASXAN010000386.1:0-5357 GCA_036406755.1 Gemmataceae bacterium | reverse complement strand
AATGTCAGCTCGCTCTTGAGGCCGGTCTGCGACTCGACCAGGGCGTAGAACGGGCGGGACAGGGCGGCGAACACGGCCGGCTTAACGTCCCGGAACATGGTGGCGAGCATGCCGATCCGCACCGGCGCCGCCGGCTCGCGGGCCGGGGCCGGCATCGCCAGGAACGACAGCCCGACCGCCAGGGGGAAGATGATCGCCGCCAGCCGGGTCGTTCGCATGATCGTGCCTCTCGGGTCGGTTCGGGGTGGGTGTTCACGGCGCGGCGGCCGGGGCCGGGGCGGGGACGATGCCGGCGTTGAACCCGCCGGCGGTGATCCGCTCCAGGTTGGCCAGGGACAGGATCTGGTGGTAAAGGGCCTCGTTATAGGCGGCCTGCGCCTGGCCCGCGAGGACGTCGGTCTGGAGGATGTCTTCCTTCTTGATGTTGGCGACGTTGCCCCGCGTCCGCTCGGCCAGCAGCTTGCTCAGCCGGGCCGCCTCGCGGTTCGCCTCCACCTGCCGCTCCGACTCCAGCCATGTCTCGTAGGCGTCCTCGGCCTCGAGGGTGATGAGCCGGCGGGTCTTCTCGACGACCGACTCGGCCCGGGCGCCGTAGGCCCGCACCTGCTCCATCCGCGACTCGCGGCTGCCGGCGACGTTGGCCGGCATTTCGATGCCGACCGCCCCGGGCCGGTATTCGCCGTTCCGCAGGCCGGTCGGCAGCGACTTGGCATGGATGTCCGACGAGGCGGCGAACGTGCGGACCTGCGGCCGGAACCGGAACATCGACTGGGCGCAGACCTCCAGCCGGGTGACGTCGGCGGCCACGATCGCCTGCACCAGCTCGCCGCGGCGGGCCAGGGCCAGGGCGACGACCACGTCCTTGTCGGGCTTGACCGGCGGGACCGGCAGCCTGGTATCGAGCGGCCGGAAGTCGCCGAACTCCGGCCCGACGCCCATCGCCTCCCGCAGCGCCGCCAGAGCCCGCTCAATGCCGGTCAGGGCCTGGGCCTGGCGGGCCTCGGCCAACTTGAGGTAGACGTTGAGGCGGTCCACCACGTCCTGGTTCAGGTTCGGGTCGCCGCCGCCCTGGACGACGCGGGCGACCAGGTCCCGCCAGAACAACAGGCCGGTGACGACTTCCTCGGCCACCTCGAACTGCTGGCGGGCGTACACCGCCGTGTAGTACATGCGGATGACGGCGTAGGACGTGTCGTACTCGGCCTGGTACAGCTCGGCCTGGGCGGCGTCCACGCCGCGGAGCGACTGCTTGCGCCGGATCGGCAGGTCCGGGGCGAGCAACTTCGGCGCCCGCAACTCGTCCACGCCCCGCTGGGCGGCCTGGTGGGCGGCCAGGCTGGCGCGGGCGGCGGCCAGGGTCGGCTGGCGCTCGTTGGCGATTCGCAGGCAATCGATCAGCGACAGCCGCGGCGGCTCGGGCTTCGGGGCCGCCGGGGCGGCGGGGGGAGGGGGGGCGGCCGGCTGGGCGCAGGCGGTCGCGGCGGTCAGCAGGCCGAGAGCGCCGGCCAGGATCGGCCGGAGGGCACGGACGGGGGACAATCTCCGGGTTGACGACATCATGCCGGCCCTCCTGACCGTTCCTGCGGGCACGCCGGTCGGCGCAGGGGCGTGGCCCCGCGTGCCGACAGGCCGCAGGATTGCATCGGTCGGAACGGCCGATCCCCTCTACGATGGCAACGGGGGGCCGACCGCAACTGCCGGGTCGTGCTACCGCCTGGTCCGGCCGTGGCGGTTGTCCGGCCGGACGACCCGTCGGGAGTACCGCATGGCCGCCGAAATGACACCCGCCGTGGCCCGTGCCGTGGGCACCGCCCGGCGAATCGCCGCCGCCGCCGGCGCGTCGGCCGTCGGAACCGAGCACCTGCTGGCCGGCCTGCTGGCGGAGCCGGACGGCCGCGCGGCCGCGTGGCTGGGCGGGCATGGGCTGGACGTGTCGCCGTGGCACGAATCGCCACCCGCAGGCGATAGCGATGAGCCGGCCCTGCCGCTCGACCCGACGGCCGAACGGGCGCTCGGCGCCGCCGCGGGCTTGGCCCGGTCCGGCACCGCCGACCGCGTCATCACGTCGGAGCACCTGGTCCTGGGATTGCTCGGTTCGGATGAGAAGCTGCGCGGGTTGTTACAGAAGCGCGGCCTGAAGACCGACGAACTGGAAGCCGCCTATCACGCCGCCCATTCGGCACCGCTGGAATTGGACGCGCCGCTGGAGTGGGCCGATCCGGTCGAACGGATGGACACCGCCCGGATTTTCGACGCCAGCGCCAACCGCGCGCGAGAGGCGCTGCGTGTGCTTGAGGATTTCGTGCGCTTTTCGCTCGACGACGTCCTGCTCACGCGGCAATTCAAGCAACTCCGGCACGACCTGACCGACGTGCTGGCGGACCTGCGACCTGCGGAGTTACTCGGCGCCCGCGACACGGTGGCGGATGTCGGCACCGAGATTAGCACGAGTCGGGAGCAAAGCCGGCACTCGTTGCGCGAGGTCGTCCAGGCCAACGTCAAGCGATTGCAGGAGGCGCTGCGCAGCCTGGAGGAGTACGGCAAACTCCGCAGCCCAGATTTGGGCCGCCGACTGGAGGGGGTGCGGTACGCGGCCTATACGTTGGAGCGGGCGCTGATCCTCGGGGCGGACGCCCGGGAGCGGCTGGCAGAGGCGAAGCTGTATGTCCTGCTCACCGGCGCGACGTGCCGGGCGGCCCTGGACTGGACGATCGCCGAAGCGGTGGCCGGCGGGGCGGACGTGATCCAGCTCCGCGAGAAGTCGCTGCCCGACCGCGACTTGCTCCAGCGGGCCCGGGACGTCCGCCGCTGGACACGCCGGGCCGGCGTCCTGTTCGTCGTGAACGACCGGCCCGACATCGCCCGGCTCGCCGAGGCCGACGGTGTGCATCTCGGCCAGGACGACCTGCCGGTCCGCGACGCCCGCCGCATCCTCGGGCCGGACGCCCTGATCGGCGTGAGCACGCACACGATCGAACAGGTCCGCCGGGCGGTACTCGACGGCGCCAGCTACATCGGCGTCGGCCCGACATTCGCGTCAACGACGAAGGCATTCGACAAGTTGGCGGGCCTGGAGTTCGTCCGGGCCGCGGCGGCGGAGACGACGCTGCCGGCGTTCGTGCTCGGCGGCGTGACGGCGGAGAACATCGGCCAACTGGTCGCCGCCGGCGGCCGGCGAGTGGCGGTCGGCGCCGCAGTGGCCCTGGCCGAGGAGCCCCGGCTGGCGGCGGCCGCCCTACGGCGGGCGTTGGTAAGTTGAGAAGCGATCTCCACTTAGATCCCGGCGGGCGCGTGCTCGAACCGTGCGGCGGGCGGCGCCCCGGTCCGCGGCGGGCACAGGGCCGTCACCGCCGCCAGCAGCTGGTCCTCACTCGGCTCGCTGCCGATGATCTCCTCGAGCGAGTCATAGACGGCCTTTTTCGTGGCCGGGTCGGTCGCCTGGTAGGCCCGAAGCACTCGCTCCACGGTCGGCCCCGCGACTTCGTTCTGGACCAACAGCGAGGCCAACCCCGCCTCCAGCTCCTTCTCACTGGCGAACGCGGGTACCTCGGCCGGCGCCCGCAGGACGTGCTCGATCTCGTCGACAGACAGCCCTCGCTGGAGCATGTCCCGCTTCAGGTTGGCCGCGGTCTCCGCATGACGGACGGAACACCAGACACCCAGGGCCACGATCAGGACGACCGTCAGGCAGCCGCCGAGAGCTGCCGCCAGACCGATCACCTCGCTCGGCTTCCAGGTCGCGAAGAACTCCGACATGGTTGTACCCTCCCGCTCGACGGCGCCACACCGCCTTGATACTACCTTCGCCGCGGGGCCGACGCCATTTGCCAGACAGCGGTAAAGTGGCGGCTTCTGGACACCTGCACACCGGTCCGGTAAGGTGGCAAGGTCCAAGGAGTTCGTCATGGCCGCGCCGCCGGCGACCATCCCCGACCGCCTCCGCTCGTTGATCCACCTGCACTGGGGTATCCAGACGTTGCGACCGCTTCAGGACGAGGCGATGCGCGCCGTCCTCGACGGCCACGACTCGCTCGTCGTCCTGCCGACCGGCGGCGGCAAGTCGCTCTGCTACCAGGCCCCGCCGCTGGTCCGTGGCGAAACCACCGTCGTCGTCAGCCCCCTGATTGCGCTGATGAAAGATCAGGTGGACGGCCTCCGCGCCTCGGGCGTGCCGGCCGCGCAGATTGATAGCGCGCAGTCGCCCGACGAACGGCAGCAGGCCGAGGCGGACCTCCGCCGCGGGGCGGTGCGGCTGCTGTTCGTCTCGCCGGAGCGGCTGACGCTGTCCGGCTTTCAGCGATTCTTGCAGCAGGCCCGCGTGAGGACGTTCGCCATTGACGAGGCCCACTGCATCAGCCACTGGGGCCACGACTTCCGCCCCGAATACCGGCAGCTCAACCGGCTCAAGGAGCTATTCCCGAACGCCGCCGTCCACGCCTACACGGCGACCGCTACGGAGCGGGTCCGGCAGGACATTGTCGCTCAGCTCGACCTTCGCGACCCGGCGGTGCTGGTCGGCGACTTCGACCGGCCGAACCTGACCTACCGCGTCGTGCCGCGGGATAAGGACGTGCAATCGCAAGTGCTCGACGTGCTCGGCCGGCACCGGAACGAGGCCGGCATCGTCTATTGCATCCGTCGCAAGGACGTGGACGAGCTGGCCGAGGCGCTCCGCCGCCGCGGCGTCCGGGCCGTGCCGTACCACGCCGGCATGGACCCGGAGGCGCGGCACGCCGCCCAGGAGGCGTTCGCGGCCGAGGAGTGCGACGTGGTCGTGGCCACGGTCGCGTTCGGCATGGGCATCGACCGGTCGAACCTGCGGTTCGTCCTGCACACGGCCATGCCGAAGTCGGTCGAGCACTACCAGCAGGAGGCCGGCCGGGCCGGCCGCGATGGCCTGGAGGCCGAGTGCGTGCTATTGTTCTCGACCGCCGATTTCCTGACGTGGAAGCGGGTGATCGAGAAGTCGGCGGCCGAGGCGGAGGAGCCGGTGGACCCGTCGTTCGTGCCGGGCGCCATTGGCCACCTTGAGGACATGCTCCGCTACTGCCGCACGACCACCTGCCGCCACAAGGCGCTGGTCGAGTATTTCGGCCAGCCGTTCGACAAGGACAACTGCAACTCCTGCGACCTGTGCCTAGAGGGCGTGAAGACCGACCCGGACTCGGTGGTCATCGCCCAGAAAATGCTGTCGTGCGTGGCCCGGGTGAAGGAGCGTTTCGGGATCAACCACGTCATCGACGTGCTCCGCGGGCGCAACAATCTCAAGGTGTCCAAGTACGGCCACGACCAACTCAGCACGTTCGGACTCTTGAAGTCGGAGTCCGAAGCGCAGCTCCGCGACTGGATGGACCAAC
>DASXAN010000385.1:0-2787 GCA_036406755.1 Gemmataceae bacterium | reverse complement strand
TCTTTATTCTGGGGCGTCGAGGTGTGGGTCAAGAATCCGGCCGACGCGGACCGGGCGAGGCAACTGCTCGCCGAACGCGCCGCGGAGGTGGAGGCGAAGGCGAACCGCACCGGGACGGTCGAGGCGCGGTGCGAGGAGTGCGGCCAATCGTCCACGTTCCCGGCCGCGGAGCAGGGCACCATCCAAACATGTCCGCACTGCGGCGCCATGCTCGACGTGCCCGACCCCGACGACGATTGGGACGTCGGCGAGCCGGACGAAGCCGCGGATGACTAGGCCCGTCGCGATGGACCCGTTCACCATCCCCGCCGATCAGGCCGGCATCACCCTCGCAGCCGTCCTCCGTGGCCGCCTGCCAGGGCAGTCGTGGAAACAGGTCCGCCAGGTCGTCGTCGGCCGGCGGGTGACCGTGAACGGCGAACTCTGCCTCGACCCGGCCCGCCGGCTCAAGGAAGGGGACGCGGTCGAACTACTCGGCCGGCCGGCGAAGCTGCCCGAGGCGTTCACCGAGGATCTGGTCGTTCGCTACCTGGACGGGCACGTCGTCGTTGTCGAAAAGCCGGCCGGGATCAACACCGTCCGTCATCCGTCCGAGATGGAGTGGCCCGACCGGCGGCGCGACCTGGCGCCCACGCTCGAAGACAGGCTCGCGAAGGCGGTCGCCACCCGGCTGGGGCAGCTGGCCCGCAAGTTGACGCCGCTGCGGAAGGTCCACCGCCTCGACAAACTGACCAGCGGCCTGGTCGTGTTCGCCCGGTCGGCGGTGGCCGAGCGGGAGCTGGGCCGGCAGTTTCACGCTCACACCGTGGACCGCCAGTACCTAGCCGTCGTTCGCGGCCACCCGCGGCCGGGCACGGTCCGCACCTGGCTGGTCGCCGACCGGGGCGACGGCCGCCGCGGGTCGTCCCGGACCGAGGGCGTCGGCAAACTGGCGGTCACGCACCTGGTGGCGGTCGAGCCGGTCGGCGAATACGGCGTCGTCACCTGTCGCCTGGAGACGGGGCGGACGCACCAGATCCGCATCCACCTGGCCGAGCTGGGCCACCCGGTCTGCGGCGACCCGGTCTACCACCTCCGGCCGGACGGCACCCGCATCCCGGATGAGAGCGGTGCCCCGCGGCTGGCGTTGCACGCCGAGTTGCTCGGGTTCGACCACCCGACGACGGGCAAGCGGCTGCGGTGGGAGATGCCGCCGCCGGCCGACCTGCGACAGTTCCTCGGCCGGCTCCGCGAGGCCAGGGGGGCGGGATGAGCCAGACGTGGGACGCGGGGCTGTACGACGCCAAGCACGCCTTCGTGACCGAGCACGGGCGGTCGTTGATCGACCAGCTCGCCCCTCAACTCGATGAGCGGGTACTTGACCTGGGCTGCGGCACCGGCGACCTGACCGACGCGATTGCCGCAAGTTGGGCGCTTGCTGTTGGGCTGGATTCATCGCCCGAGATGCTCGCCGCGGCCCGGGCGAAGTACCCGAACCTCGAGTTCGTGCAGGGCGACGCGGCCGACTTCGCGTTCGTCGAACCGTTCGACGCGGTCTTTTCCAACGCCGCCCTGCACTGGGTCCCGGATGCGGAGGGGGCGGTCCGGTCGATCGCGGCAGCGCTGAAACCGGGCGGGCGGTTCGTGGCCGAGTTCGGCGGCCGGGGCAACATCCGCGCAATCATCGACGGCGTCCGCCGGGCGGCGGCCGTCGTGGCCGGCCTGGACGTGTGGCACCGCTGGTACTTCCCGTCCGTGGGAGAGTACGCCGGCCTGCTGGAGCGGCACGGGCTGGAGGTCCGGTTCGCGGCCCTGCTCGACCGGCCGACGCCGCTGGCCGACGCCGACCGTGGGCTGCGGACGTGGCTGACGATGTTCTGGGCTGACCTGCTCGACGCCGTGCCGGCCGACGGCCGCGACGCCGTGATCGGGCGGGCTGAGGAGCTGCTGCGGCCGAACCTGTTCCGCGACGGGACGTGGGTCGCGGACTACCGCCGGCTTCGCGTCGTCGCTGTGAAGGTGACCGGGTGATGGAGATCAAGTGGACCGACGAGGACCCGGTGACGTGTGACCGCCGGTGGGTCCGGGCGGAGCGCTTCGGCAAGGTTTGGAAGTTCACCTACCGCACGTCCCGCCGCGGCGTCTGGGAGCCGGGGCCGCCGCCGACGCGGCCGATGTGGGAGTACATCCTCGACGTGCTCGAACGCCGTTACCGCCTGCGGCACGGCGTCACCGACGTGGAGGTCGCCGAGGTCAAGCGCATCCTGGCGAGGCTGCCGAAGGCCGACGAGGAGGAGTGATGCCGTACACGCCGATCCTGGCCACGCTCGGCTACGTCTTCTCGCCGGACAGGGCGCGGGTGCTGATGATCCACCGCAATCGCCGGCCGGAGGACGCTCACCTGGGCAAGTACAACGGCCTGGGCGGCAAGCTGCACGCCGACGAGGACGTGGTCGCCTGCCTGCGGCGCGAGGTCCGTGAAGAAGCCGGCATCGAGTGCGAATCGCTGCGGCTGGCCGGGACGATTTCCTGGCCGGGGTTCGGACAAAGCGGCGAGGATTGGTTCGGGTTCATCTTCCGCATCGACCGCTTCTCCGGCACGCCGCTGACGGAGAACGCGGAGGGGACGCTGGAGTGGGTCGAGGTCGGGCGGGTGTTGGATCTGCCGCTGTGGGAGGGCGACCGGCACTTCTTGCCGCTCGTGTTCGCCTGCGGCGGGCGGCAGTTCCACGGGGTCATGCCGTACCGCAACGGTCGGCCCGTGGGGTGGAGTTACAACCTCGGTTAGCCGCGACGCGGAGTCTTCCC
>DASXAN010000384.1:0-5932 GCA_036406755.1 Gemmataceae bacterium | reverse complement strand
TTAGTCAACGGCTATTTCGAGGTCTGGTACAGCGACGAGCACGCCTTGGCTCTCGGCGTGGGGACTGTCATCGTCAAGACGGCCGGCGGCACGACCACCACGAACTATCCGATCGCCCCTCTGACCTCGAACCCCGGTGTGGTCTTCAACCCCGCCGTCGGCACCACCGCGACCACGGGCGATCAGGCGGGGACGGATGTGTCCGGCAGGCCGATGACCCCCTCGCTGTTCATCACGGACACCACCAACGACCCGAACAACCGCAGCGGCGACTGGCAATGGGGCGGGACTGCGATCGCCCCCAGTGCCGTGTTCGGCACCTGGAAGTCCTTCACCCGGACGGTCGATTACACCACGTCGACCCCGACCGTGACAGTGACCGTGGGCACGGATCCCGCCAAGAACAACTGGAATCTCGGCGCGGGCTCCGATGCCCCGCCGGCCGGCGTGACCAACGAGGGCTATGGCGCGGAGATGCGCTGGAACTTGAGCGACCTCCAAAGCCGAGGCTTGCTGATCCCGGGCCACACCTACCGCTTCTATGTCATGGTGCATGACGGCGATCAAAACAAGGTCGGCGGGGACGCCGGACAAGCCTCCTTCAACTACACCCTCCCCGCCCCGCCCAACCCGTCTGCCAGCCTGTCCGGTTCCGTCTACTTGGATCTGAACTTCAACGGCGCCCGCGACCAGGACGAGCCGGGCATCGCCGGGGTGACGATCATCCTGACCGGCACCGACAGCCTGGGCAACGTCGTCACCCAGACCACCTTCACCGACGACAGCGGCAACTACACGTTCGCCAACCTGCAACCGGGGACGTACCAGGTGTTCGAGGTGCAGCCGCAGGACTACATCGACGGCCTGGACGCGGTCGGGACGGTGAACGGGTCGTCGCGGGGCAGTCTGGTGGCCAACGACACGATCGGCAACGTCGTGCTGGCGGCCGGGGACCTCGGCGTGCACTACGACTTCGGCGAGCTGCTCGCCGGCAGTTGAGCGGCCCCGGGGTGGCATTCAGGCCAGGTGGCCACCGTGAGGGCGAGCCGTCATCGAAGGCACGCCCTCGCGGTGGCCGGCCGCCGGCCGGTACGCCGACCGCCGCGTGCTGATCCGGCTCGGCCACGGACTCGGCACCTCGCCGCGGCGTTTGACTCGCCCCGAATGCTATCCTACCTTGCACTATCCCGTCTGAACCACAGTCCCCCCTCTGATATTGGCAACGACGCCTTGATCTTCAGCACCGGCGCGAATCGGTGCGGGCATCCGGAGAGCCTGATTCATGAAACGGCTTCGTCACCCGACCCGCGGCCAAGGCACCCAGAAGCGTCTCGCGGTCCGACCGGTCGTCGAGCAGTTGGAAGACCGCACGCAGCCGTCCGGCTTCGCCGGCCTGGGCACCGCGGCCAACTTCGGCGTCCTGGCCCTGCCGAATACCGCCGTCAACAACAGCAACGTCACGATCACCGGCGACGTGGGCGTGTCGCAGGGCGGCAAGCTGACGAACATGGCCCCCTCGACGATCACCGGCAACGTCGTCGAGTACTCGGCCGGCCAGTACACCGGCCCCGGCAAGCTCGGCGGCAATGTCGTGGTGGACCCCGCGCTGATCGCCCAGGCCGACGCCGACGCCCTGAGCGCGGCGTCGCAGGCCGCGGCGCTGACGCCCACGCAGACGTTCGGGACGATCGGCACGCCGACGACCGTGACCGGCAACGGCGGCCTGAACGTCATCGCCGTCAACGGCGACCTCAAGGCGTCCCTCATCCTGAGCGGGTCGTCGAGCGACGTCTTCGTCGTCAACGTCACCGGGACGGCCACGTTCACCGGCAACTCGGTCCTGGGCCTGACCGGCGGCGTGACGGCAGACCACGTCCTGTACAACTTCACCGGCGCCAGCGGCAACATCACGTCCCATGTCGGCAACGTGTTCAACGGCACACTGCTGGCCCCGCATTACAGCTTCAACCTCGACGGCACCTTCAACGGCGAGATCATCGGCGGCGGCAAGACCATCGCCCTGCTCTCCGGCGCGAAGGTCCACCTGATCCCGTTCGTGTCGTCGGTGACGACCGGCGCCAACCTGTCGGGATCGGTCTACGTGGACTTCAACGACAACGGGGTGCGCGACCAGGGCGAGCCGGGCATCGCCGGGGTGACGATCATCCTGACCGGGACCGACGACCTCGGCAACGCCGTCAGCCAGACCACATTCACCGACGACAGCGGCAACTACACGTTCGCCAACCTGCGGCCGGGGACCTACCAGGTGTTCGAGGTGCAGCCGCAGGACTACATCGACGGCCTGGACGCGGTCGGGACGGTGAACGGCGTGCAGCGGGGCCAGCTGACGGACAACGACACGATCGGCAACATCGTGCTGGCGGCCGGCGAGGCCGGCCTGCGCTACGACTTCGGCGAACTCCTCGCCGGCAGCTGAGCGGCCCCGCGGCGGCAATCAGGCCGGTGGCCACCGTGAGGGCGAGCCGCCATCAAAGGCGCGCCCTCGCGGTGGCCGGCCGGCACGCCGACCGTCGCGCGATGACCCGCGTCGGGCCACGGGCTCAGCACCTCGCCCCGGCGTTTGACTCGTCCCGAAAGCTATCCTACCTTGCATCAATCCCGTCTTACTCGCAGATCCCTCGCGCAGTTGGCCGTCGTGCCACCAGGAGAAACCGTATGCCCTTGCTCCGCCAGCTGTTGGGTGGGAACCACGGGACCAAGCGCCGCCCGATCCGCTTCCGGCCGAGCCTGGAATTGCTCGACGACCGCATCGTCCCGACGGTCAGCGCCATCACGTCGAACTTCAACGGCACGGCCATTCCCGCGGGCGCCAGCATCTGGTTCAGCAGCGTCGGCAAGGTCAGCGGGCTGGGGTCCGACCCGGTCACCATCCACATCACCAACGCGACCATCACCAGCGGCGCCTTCACCGTGGCCGTGCCGGATTCGGACATCACGATCACGCCGGCCGCCGCGACCGCCAGTACCACCTTCGACGCGGCGACGAACACCTGGGACGTGACGATCCCGCGGTCGGGCTTCTCCGGGAACCTGTTCCTGTCGGGCGCGACCCTGTCGGCCCCGACCGGCCTGCCCGGCGGCATCAAGCCGGTCGTCTGGCAGGCCGACTTTACG
Source organism: Gemmataceae bacterium (assembly GCA_036406755.1). Taxonomy (GTDB): domain Bacteria; phylum Planctomycetota; class Planctomycetia; order Gemmatales; family Gemmataceae; genus DASXAN01. The sequence goes on along the minus strand of DASXAN010000384.1, from coordinate 2,794 downwards.
GCCGACTCGCCCTCGATCAGCGTCAGTTGGACGTGGGCCGCAGCCGTCTACACCAGCTTCAGCACCGACTACAACGCCGTGGGCGTCAAGCCGGTCGACGGCAGTGGTGTGAACCCGTACCGGAATTCGGACCACGCCGGCACGCCGGAGAACTTCAAGTCCTTCGTCCTTGGCGGGGCGCGGGGCGGCGGCGGGTCGAACTTCACCGGCTCGTACTCCGCCACGAAGTTCGTGGCGCCCGGGCAGTCGTCGCCGCAGCTCGGGTCGATCTCGGGCAACGTCTACCTGGACCTGAACGACAACGGCGTCCGTGACCAGGGCGAGGCGGGCATCGCCGGGGTGGTGATTATCCTGACCGGCACCGACGATCAGGGCAACGCCGTGACCGCGACCACCTACACCGACGACAGCGGCGAATACCACTTCATCGGCCTGGAGGCCGGGACGTATCAGGTGTTCGAGGTGCAGCCGCAGGACTACATCGACGGCCTGGACGCGGTCGGGACGGTGAACGGCGTGCAGCGGGGCCAGCTGACGGACAACGACACGATCGGCAGCATCGTGCTGGCAGCGGGCCAGAACGGCGTGCACTACGACTTCGGCGAACTCCTCGCCGGCAGCTGAGCGGCCCCGGGCCAAGCTCACCCGCGGCCGTCGGCGGCACCGCCCGGCGCGGCCGCGAGCGCCGCCGCGGTCCGGGCGGTCTTCCGCGGTCCGGGCGGCCGCTGGCCTTGCCACGCCGCCCGGATGTGGTCCAGGCACTCCTCCCGCGAACCGGCCCGGCCCGCGGCGGCCCAGCCCGGCGGCGCCGCCCGGTCCGCGGGCCAGAGCGCGTGTTGGCCCGCGGCGTTGACCACGACCCGCCAGGTCGGCGGTTCCTCGTCGCCCGGCATTTCCGCGGCCCGGGTCGGCAGCGGGCCGGGGATGACGGTCGAGGGCGGGGGGCCGACGTCCTGGGCTTTTTGCAGACAGGCCCGCAGCCGGTCGGCCAACACCCGCACGTACGGCTCCCGGAGGAGGGTGTCGTGCGAGCCGGGCACGTCGATCACGTCCACCCCGCCGGCCAGGCCGCTCCAGCCGAGGTCGGTCGCCTGCACACGGGTCAGCGGCTGGGCCCGGGCCCGCAACAGCGTCACCCGGCCCGGGTACGGCCGGGGCGTGTAGTCGAGCAGAATCTGGAAATGGTACTCCAACAGCTTCCGGTAGGAGTCCGGGAGGCGGGTCAGGTCGAAGGCCGCCTCCGCCTTCCGGGCTGCCGCCCCCGGGGCGGCCCCGTCGCCGTCGCGCCGCCGGCCGGGCCGGGGGAGTAGCGCCCGCGCCCGCAGCCGCAGGCGGGTGACCAGGGCCGCCGGGCCGGCCTCGCACAGGTCGTACCAGACCCAGCGGGGAACGTTCTTGAGAAACTCCCCGACGAACCTGAGGCGGACGGGGGCGCGGGACCGGCCGGGGTGAGACCGCTGATCGACCACCGCCAGCAGCCCGACCGCTTCCCCGCGGGCCTGGAGCTGCCGGGCCATCTCGAAGGCCACCGTCCCGCCGAACGAAACCCCGCCCAGGTAGTACGGGCCGTGCGGTTGGACGCCGCGGACCTCGTCCAGGTAGCGGGCGGCCAGGGCCTCCAGCGAGGCCGGCCGCCGGTCGTCCCCGGTCCGGGGTGACTGCAAGCCATAGAACGGCTGGTCCGGCCCCAGGTGGCGGGCCAGGTCGCCGAAGCTGAGGATTTCCCCCCCGATGCCGTGCACGCAAAAGAACGGGGGCCGCGAGCCCGCCGGCTGCAGCGGCACCAGGGCCGGCTGAGAGTCGGCCTCGGTCGGGTCCGCCAGCAGGTTCACCAGCCGCTCGACCGTCGGCGCCTTCAGCAGGGTGGCCGCCGGCAGGTCTCGGCCGAACGCCTTGTGGACCTGTGCGAACAGGCCGGCGGCCAGCAGCGAGTCGCCCCCCAGGTCGAAGAAGTCGTCCCGCACCCCGACCGGCCGGATGCCCAGGACCGTCTCCCACAGGTGGGCCATCCGGGTTTCGGCGGCCGTCCGGGCCGGGATGAACCCGCCGGGCAGCTCCAGGTGGGTGCGGCCCGGGGCGGGCAGGGCCGGCACGTCCAGCTTGCCGTTGGGGGTGAGCGGCAGTTCGTCCACCTGCACCAGGGCGGCGGGCACCATGTGCTCCGGTAGCCGGCCCTTGAGAAAGTCGCGCATGTCGGCGGCGGTCAGCGCCCGCCCCGGCCGCGGCACCACGTAGGCGACCAGCCGCCGCTCCCCGGGGCCGTCCTCGCGGGCCAACACGGCCGCCGTGCGGACCGCCGGGTGCTCCGCCAGGACGGCCTCGATCTCCTCCAGCTCGATGCGGACGCCGCGGACCTTCACCTGCCGGTCCACCCGGCCGAGGAATTCCAGGTCGCCGCACGGCAGCTGGCGGACCAGGTCGCCGGTCCGGTACAGCCGCCCGCCGGGTTCGCTGCCGAACGGGTCCGGGAGGAACTTCTCGGCGGTCAGGTCGGGCCGGTCGTGGTACCCGCGGGCCAGGCCGGCCCCGCCGATGAACAGCTCGCCCGGCTCCCCGGGCGGGACCGGCCGCAGGCCGGCGGTGAGCACGTACAGCCGGGTGTTGGCGACCGGCCGGCCGATGGGGACGGCCCCCGCCGGCCGGGAGCCGGCCGGCACCCGGTAGACGCAGCAGCCGACCGTCGCCTCGGTCGGCCCGTACTCGTTGACCAGCACGGTGTCCGGGGCGAACGCCTGCCAGAAGGCCACGTGCCGGGCGGTCAGGGCCTCGCCGCCGACGACGAACGTGCGGGTGC
>DASXAN010000383.1:0-4083 GCA_036406755.1 Gemmataceae bacterium | reverse complement strand
GTAGCCGATGTTGAACGGCGGGTCGGCAAAGGCCAGGGCCACCGATCCTTCGTCCAGTCGCTCCAGTTCCTTGACGCAATCTCCTTGGTAAAGGCGATTTAGCTCCACCCGGGTGACCCTCTCGGCACGGACCCGACTCGTCATTCGCCCGATGCACCATTACTATCGAGCATGGACATGCGCCAAGCAAGGTCGGTTTTCGGTCATGGGTCAGTTTGAAAAAGTTCGCCCCCCTACTGACCGCGACGCCCCTTGGCAACGCCTACCCGGCCGGCCATACTGGAGGGTAACGACCGCGAGGTACGATCATGCCCGAGCCGACGAAACCTTTCCCGAAGCCCCCGTCCCAACCGCCGGTGCCGCCGCCGCCCCGTCCCGTCTCGAAACCGAAACCATCAAAGCCGCCGAAGTAGCCGGCCGCCGCCGCCGCTGCCAACGTTCGTAACCCGCCAAATTGACCCACGACCCGGTTTTCGCCCGCGGCGGTCAGTCGTCCGGGCCGATGCGGTACGGCCGGCCGGCTCGGTACAGGGCCAGCGCCTTCTCGTGGAAGGCCCGGTCGCCGGCCGTGAGTTTTTTCAGCGCGTCCTCCTGGTAGCGGACGGCGTCGGCGAAGTGGCCGCATTCGGCCTCGGCCGCGGCCAGGGCCGCCAGCCAGTTCGGGGCCGCCCACTCGGTCGCCTCGCAGAATCTGCGGGCCAGGGTCGCCGCCCGTGGGCCGTCGCGGCGGGCGGCGTCCGGGCAGGCGGCGAGCAGCCACGTCAGGTCGTAGGTCGCGGTCCAGTGGCCCGGCTGCTGCCGCACCGCCGCCTCCAGCTCGCCGGCCGCCGCCGCGTACCGGTGCAGCCGGAACAGCGCCCGGCCGCGGTCGGCCCGCAGGTCGGGCGTGTCCTCGCCGGCGGCCGCCGCCTTGTCCAGCTCGGCCAGCGCCCCAGCCCAGTCCTCGCGGCGGAACAGGATGCGGCCCCGCTGGTGGCGGGCGAAGGCGTCCGCCGGCCGGAGCTTCAGGGCCGCGGCGTAGTCGGCCAGCGCCTGGTCCAGGTGGCCCAGCGCGAAGTGGGCGCCGGCCCGGTACACGTACCACTCGGCCTCGCCCGGCCCGACCGCCAGCGCCCGGTCCAGGTCCGCCAGCGCCTGGGCGTAGTTGCCCGTCTGGGCGTGCGCCATCCCGCGGTTGCCGGCGGCGTACAGGTCGTCCGGGTTGTCCGCCAGGGCAGCGTCGTACGCGCGGACGGCCCCGTCGGCGTCGCCGGCCTGGGCGCGGTCGTCGCCGCGGCGGCGGTGCACAAAGCCGCGCTGCCGGCGGTTGTCGTCGTCCGGCTTCAGCCGCAAGGACTCGTCGTAGTCCGCCAGCGCCGCGTCCAGGTCACCGGCCTCCAGTAGCTCGTCGCCCCGCACCCGCAGGCGGTATGCCTTCCACTCCGCCGGCTGCTCCACGGCCAACCCGGCGGCGGCGGCCAGCCCCAGACAGGCGGCCGCCACCGCCGCCAGCCGGCCGGCCCCCGGCCCGACGGACCGCGGCACCGCCTCCAGCCAGTCCGGCGGTTGCTCGGCGGTGACGTACCCGGGCGACCAAATCGATCCGTCCGGCAGCTCCCAGCGGGTCCGGGCCCGCCACAGCGCCAGGCCGATGACGACGACGGCCGCGGCCGACACCGCCAGCAGCAGCCCGTACACGGCCGGGGCCGCGGTCTGGCCGGACACGTCCCACCCGCCCGCCTCGTTGGCCTTGGTCCCGCCGATCACCAGCAGGTTGTAGACCGCGTGCAGCGCCATCCCGGGCAGGAGCGAGCGGGTGGCGAGGTAGACGCCGTGCAGGGCCAGGCCGAGCACGAACGTGGCGGCGACGCGAGCCGGGTCGACGTGGGCCAGGGCGAACAGCAGGGTGGTCAAGAGTACGCCGGCAACCGGGCCGTACCGGGCCAAGAGCCGCCGGCCGACGGTGCCGCGGAAGAACAGCTCCTCGGACACGGCCGGCGCCAGGCAACCGCACAGGACCGCCAGCGGCCACGGCAGCCGGGCGAGCTGCACGTAGAAGTTATCGAGCTTCTGAAAGAACGGCGGGCGGGCGGCGGCGACCGGCTCCCAGCCCAGCCCGCGGGTGACCAAGGCGAAGGCCGCGTCCGCCAGCGGCACCAGCGCCGGGGCCAGGAGCACCGCCAGCACCAGCTGGACCGGCCGGCAGCCGCGGAATGCGACGGCCCGGCGGACGTCGCCGAAGTCGGCGCGGCGGGCGACGACGACGGCCGCCGCCACCGACGCGATCGCCTGGACGAGGCACTGGAACCACGACTCCCGCCAGACGTCGAAGATGCCGCCGACGACCCCGAACGGGATCGCGATCACGACTTCCATGAACAGCAGCAGCAGGCCCAGGCCGAGGGCCGTGCCCAGCCCGCCCCGCGGCGGCGCGACGGCCGGCGGGGCCGGCAACACCACCGGGATGTCGTCAACCGGCAGGACGAAGGGGATGTCGTCCGGCCCCGCCGCGGTCGGCGGGTCGGGGGCCGGGTCGGGCGGCAGCGGGTCGGGCGGCGTCATGGGCGGTCACCGGGTTCGGACCGCCGCCCGCGGCCGGTCAGCCGGCGACGACGATGGAGATCGTCAGGGCGCCGACGAAGCCGAGCGAGAACACGGCCAGCATGAGCGTGACGATGGCCCGGGCGGCGTGCTGGTCCTCGCTGTGGAAGTGCTCGATCTCCTCGAGGCTGTACGGCTCGCCGTGGGAGTGCTTGGCGGCGTCCTGCGGGCTGCCGTGGCTGTGGTCGGCGTGCATGGCGGGTCCTTCGGGGCGAACGGGGTCGTGGCCTAGGATACCCGCCCGCCGGGCCGGGGCAAGGCCGGTCAGAAGAGCGGCTTGAACAGCGACGGCAGGATCGGCCCCTGGTTGAACCGCAGGTACAGGTTCAGGGCGTTGCCGTTGTACAGGTTGACGTCCACTCCCTTGCCGATGCCGGGGACGTTCTGGCCGAAGTCCACGTCCTTCGACGACCCGGAGATCTGCCAGAACGTCCACGTGTCCCACCCGCCGATCGACTTGTGCGGGTTCGGGTCCTCCTCCTCGGTGATCTTTCGCGGGTAGCTGGCGATCCAGAGCGGGTAGTCCTTGAACTGCGTCGGGTTCTCGAGGATGTCCCGCCAGTAGCTGATCGTCGTGTAGATGATCGGGGCCCGCTTCGTCTGCGACTGCACGTGCTTGATCCAGGCGTCGACGTCGGCGACGGCCTTCTTCACCCCGGCCTTCCGCTGCTTCGGGTCGAACTGAAGCTTGGTGTGCTTCTTGCCGTCCGGCCCGTCCGTCTCCGTGCGGGTGATGCCGAGGAACTTCAGCGCCGCGGCGCTGTCGTGCTCGACGTCGAGGATCGGCGGAAGGGTGTCGCTAAACGACCCGACGGCCGTCAGGTAGGCGTTCGCCTGGGCGATCGGGTCGGACTTCTCGCCGAAGGTGATGTAGGCGTACGCGCCCCGCATCACCTTGCGGTACTTGGTCGCCAGCTCCGCCCAGTTCTCCTTGAAGTAGGCCGTCACCTGCGCCGCGTACGTTGCCTTGAGGATGACGAACGAGATCGGGTCCTGGACCTTCATCCCCTTGCGGAAGGTGAATTCCTTGGCGTCGGCGAGGGTGTGCCAGTCGAACAGCGGGTTCTTGGCCGTGCGGTACTGGGTCGTGATGTCGATGCCCTTGGCGTACTTCTTGACCCAGGCCGGGACGACGGCCGGCACGACCTTCGGCTTCGGCGGGGCCGCCGGCTTGCCGCCCTTGGGCTTCACCCCCGGGGCGGCGCCGCGGGCCGTCGGCGGGGCCTTGGCGACGGCCGGGGCGTGGGCGACCGCCGACTTGCCGAGGATGCCCGGCGAATGCCGGCCGGAGGCGCGATTCGGTCCCGCCATCGGTCACCTCGCTCCCCGTCACGGGGCCGACTTGAAGCCGCTCTTGGAATCGTCGGCCACGTCCGGGGCGGTCGGCTTGGCCTCGGCCGCGTCGTCCGGCGGGTTGGGGTCGTTGGGGGCCTGCGGGCTGGCCCCGCTGCCGCTCCCGGCCGCCCCGCCGCTGTTGATCATCACCGCCGTCCCCTTGATGGA
>DASXAN010000382.1:0-2129 GCA_036406755.1 Gemmataceae bacterium | reverse complement strand
AGCGCTCCCCTCGTAGACTCGGGTCGCGGCGTCACGGGGATGGAGTCATGACCCTCACTCGCTTGCTCCGCCGCAGTCTCGCGTTCCACCGGCGGGCCAGTCTCGCCGTCCTGCTCGGTGTCGCGGTCGGCACGGCCGTGCTGACCGGGGCGCTGCTGGTCGGCGACTCGCTCCGCGGCAGCCTCCGCGCCCGGGCGCTGCAACAGCTCGGCGGCGTCGACTACGCGATGGTCAGCGGCCGATTCTTCCGGGCCGACCTGGCGCGGGCAGTCGAGCCACCAGGATTGGCCGGCGGCACCAGGAATCTCGGAATGCGCCCGGTCGGTGCGGCGCACGCCGGCTTGTATCTCCAGGGATCCGTCGGCGCCGGCGAGCGGTGGGTTCACGGAGCGACAATCCTCGACGCCGACACCGCCAACTTCCTGTTTCGCGGGTCGAAGTTCCTGACCCGGTCGGTCGAGCCGTGGCGGCCGTGGCACGTTATTCCTGGCCTGCGCCCCGCGGTCGGCTATGGCAACGCCCATCCGCCGCCGGATCACGGTGCCGAATTGCCGGCGGACCTCGCCGCGCAACTCGCCGTCCCGATTGGGGAGACGGTCCGCATCCGCGTGCAAAAGGGCAGCGACGTGCCCCGCGAATCCCTCCTCGGCCGGCGGGGCCTCGAGGACACCGCCCAATCGTTCGACGTGCCGTTCGCCGGGTTGAGCGAAGGTGCCGAAGCCGCATTCAGCCTGAGGCCCGGTGTCGGCATTCCTCACAACGTCTATGTGGCCACGAACGAGCTACGGGAAAAACTCGGTCTACAGGGGCGCGCGAACACCCTCCTCGTCACAGGCGGCGACCTGGCGCAACTGAATGAGCGGCTCCACGCCGCCCTGACCCTCGACGACTGGGGCCTGACGCTGCACACGCCGCAGTCGCGGGCCGACTGGCTGATCAGCCGGTACGACCAGAACAAGGACGGCAAGCTCGACAGCCGGGAGTGGCAACGGCGAATCCCCGAGGTGGTCGCCAAGGCCGAGCCGCGGCCGACGGCCCCCGACCGTCCGACCGCCGACACCCTCACCCGCAAGGAACTGGCCGCCTACTACCGCCGCCGCGGCATCGTCACGCTCGAGAGCCGGCAGCTGACGATCGAGCCGGCCGTCGAACGGGCCGCCCTCGACGTGGCCAAAGACATGGGCCTGCGAGCCGCCCCGACGCTCGTCTACCTCGCCAACTCGATCGGCGACGGCAAGGAGTCGATCCCGTACTCGGTCGTCGCTGCGCTCGACCCGCAGCTGCCGCCGCCGCTGGGGCCGTTTCTGCCGCCCGGCGACAAGCCGCTGGCCGACAGCGAAATCCTCCTCGCGGACTGGCCCGAGTCGCCGCTGACGGCCAAGCCGGGCGACACCATCACGCTCACCTACTTCGACCCGAACCAGGAGGGACAGGTCACGGAGCGGACGGCCAAATTCCGCCTCCGCGGGTTCGTACCGCTGGACGGCGTCGCCGCCGACCCCGACCTGGCCCCCGAGTTCCCCGGCATTACGGACAAGCTCGGCCTGCGCGACTGGGACCCGCCGTTCGACTACCACCCGGACCGCGTCGGCCGGCGGGACGAGGACTACTGGGCGAAGTACCGCACCGCCCCGAAGGCGTACCTGACGCTCGCCACCGGCCGGAAACTATTCGGCAGCCGCTTCGGCGAACTCACGTCGATCCGCCTGGCCCCGGCGAGCGGGGGACGTGAGTCCCCTGGTTTGGAAGACGTAGCAAAGGAGTTCAGCCAGCGCCTACTGAAAACGCTCCGCCCCGAGCAGGGCGGCTTCGTCTTCGACGACGTCCGCGACCGTGCCCTGCGGGCCAGCGGCGGCGGCATGGACTTCGGCCTACTCTTCCTCGGCTTCAGCCTGTTCCTCATCGCCGCGGCCCTGGTGCTCGTCGGCCTGCTCGTCCGCCTCGCCCTGGACCGCCGGGCCGGCGAAATCGGCCTGCTTCTCGCCACCGGCTACCGCACCCGCACCGTCCGCCGGCTGCTGCTGGCCGAAGGCATGATTCTCGCCGCGCTCGGCGGACTCGTCGGCCTGGCCGGGGCAATCGGCTACGCCGCCCTGATGTTGCGATTGCTCGCGGACCTGTGGCCGGAG
>DASXAN010000381.1:0-6674 GCA_036406755.1 Gemmataceae bacterium | reverse complement strand
ATCGGTGCGGCGAACGGGAATAGCGACCCAGCCAACACGATCATCGTACCGGCCGGCCAGTACCACTTGACTCTTCGCGGTGTGCCCGAAGACAACAACCTCAGCGGCGACCTGGACATTCACAAGAGTGTCACCATCCTTGCAGCGGATGGCGCCTCCGTGGATGGCGGTGGTTTTTCTTCTGACAGCGATGGCCCGACCTGCGACCGTGTTTTCGACATCAAGGGTGACTTCGACGTCCCGATCAGCGTGACGCTCTCGGGGCTATCGATCTCAGGCGGGTTCGTCCAAGGGGTTAGTGACGGCGAGGTCCAGGGCGGCGGCATTCGGGTCTTCGCAAACGCGACCGAGCCGGCCGCCACCCGAACGACGCTCACGATGACCAACTGCGCTGTTTCCTACAACACGGTCCAGGCTTCCACCAAGATTGAAGACGAAACCCGTGGCGGAAGCGCCTTGGGCGGAGGAATCTACGCGTCGGGCGCGTATCTGTCGATCACGAACACGGTGGTATCGAACAATATCGCTGCGGGGGGTGCCGCCGAAGGTGAGTTTTACGGCGACATCTTCGGCGGATCCGCCAGCGGTGGTGGCCTATGCCAAGTCGGCGCTGCGGCGACGCTAATCAAGACGACCTTTTCGCAGAACCATGCCATCGGTGGACCCGCTTACATGAGCGGTAACTTCAATGCGTATGGAGGCGCGGGGATGGGCGGCGGCCTGCTTATTGGCAGCAGTTCGTTTCTCATGACGGATAGCGAGATCGACCATAACGAAGTGAGCGGCGGGCGGGCGGAGTCGTCAGGTGTAGGGCAGGATGGGACGTTTGGTGATGCTCGCGGCGGTGACGCGTATGGCGGTGGCCTGGACTCCGGCCCGAACAGCTCCTGCATTGGCTGCACCTTCGCTGGCAACACAGTAGCGGCAGGGTCGGCCTCCGCGAGCGGTCTGCGCCTATTCGGAAGCGGCACCGGCGGCGGGGTGATGGGCGGATTCCTCTATAATTGCACGATCTCGGGCAACGCCGTGGGCGGCGAGACGGCCGTAGGTGGCGGCGTCGGGAACGCGGGCGCGTTGTTCAACTGTACCGTCGCATCCAACACCGCGAGTGCGAACACTGCGGTGACGGGTGGCGGTGTCGGTAGCGTCCTTGGCGGTATCCTGTATAGCACGCTCGTCGCCGGCAACACGGTTTCCTCAGCGCAGGGTAACACCGACGACGGCACGGACGTGAAGGGAGTCTCGTCCTACGGCCACAACTTGATCGCCAACGGCAGTGGCGCGGATCCCTCGTTCGGCCCCGCCAGCAACGACATCATCGGCGGCAATGTTAGCGACTTGATCAGTCCGCTGGCCGATAACGGCGGTCCGACGCTGACACGCCCTCAAGTCCGCCAGCCTCGCGATCGACCGGGGCGCGAACGACCCTGATCACACCATCCATCCCGGTGTGAACTTGGCGTTCGACCAGCGGGGCGAACCCTACCTCCGCAGCATCCAGCAGTTTGCACTGGCGAATAGCGACTATACCGATGTCGGCGCGTTCGAGGTGCAGGAGCAGGCGGCGCCCATCGTAACGGGCGTGACGATCAACCACGGCGACGCCCAGCGGTCGATGGTGTGGGACATCGAGGTGACATTCAGCATCCAGGTCACCCTGGCCGCCGGGGCGTTCACGCTGACGCGCGTTGGTTTGCCCAACGGCGTGCCCGGCGACAACGCGGCGGTCGGGGCCATCAGCGTATCCACGCAAGTGGTCAACGGCCAGACTGTGGCGACGCTGACGTTCGGCGGGGCCAACACCACGGCCGGGTCACTGGACGACGGCAACTGGACGCTGACCATCGACCATACCAAGGTGACCGCGACCTATGGCGGCACGCCGATGGCAGCCGACTACACGCAGACGAGCATCAAGCGGCTGTTCGGGGATATAGACGGGGACGCCGACGTAGACCTGCTAGACCTTAACGCTTTCAGCGGTGCATTGTTCAGTGTCGCGGGGGACCCGAATTACGTCCGTGCGTTCGACTACGAGGGGGACGGGGATATCGACTTGCTGGACCTGAACCAGTTCCAAAGCCGGCTCTTTGCGACCGTGTGAGCGGCACTTTCCCGGCGCGCCGGCGGCTCACCGGCCGGCGCGCCGGGATTTGACCCAGCCGGCGCATACCCTAGGCTTCTTCTGCGGCCGCAGCTGGGCCGTGCGTCGCCCGTCACTTGCGCCCGCATCCGCCATGTTTGTCCCGGCTCCGACTTGCCCCACCTGCCTGCCGCTGTTCGGCGGGCGCGACCCGACGAACCATGTCGCCGGCGGTGCGACGCAGCCCGCCAGCTGGGGCGGTGTCGCAAAATGTCCCATTTTGTCACCCCAGAAAAAGATGTTAATTCACCGACCCCGCCGCCAACCGGAAAACTCCCGCCCCGCCGGTTGACTCCGCCGCCGCATACCCTACGGTTCTGAAGCGCCGACTCCGGCGTTGCGTTTCGCCCGTCCGTCTTCCGTCATCCGGCCTTCGCCCTCACGTCACCCGCCATGCCCGCCTCCGGCCACGACCTGGCGCGGCTCCTCGCCGCCCCGCTGTTCGCCACCGCCGGCCATGCGGATTCGCCGTATAATGCGGCGAGCAGGTCCGCTTGCGGGCGGACCCGGCAGCGGCCGCCGCCCGCGGCGCTTCGCCGCTCCGGACGGGCACAACCGGATGGCGTCTCCGTGTTCGTCGATCGCGTCACCCTGTTCGTCAAAGGCGGCGACGGCGGCAACGGCTGCTGTAGCTTCCGCCGGGAAAAGTACGTCCCCAAGGGCGGGCCGGACGGCGGCGACGGCGGCCACGGCGGGTCCGTCATCGTCCGGGCCGTCGCCGGGGCCGACAACCTCGCCGCCCTCGTCCACCGCAAGCACTGGCGGGCCGACCGCGGCGGCGCCGGCGGCAGCGCGAACTGCCACGGCCGCAACTCCCCCGACCTCGTCATCGACGTGCCACCCGGCACCGTCGTCCGCGACCGCGACCGCGGCCATGTCCTCCGCGACCTGACCGAGCCCGGCCAGCAGGTGACCGTCGCCAAGGGCGGCAAGGGCGGCAAGGGCAACAAGGCGTTCGCCACCGCCACCAACCAGGCCCCCCGCCAGTGCGAACCCGGCGGCGACGGCGAGGAGCGGTGGGTCACCCTGGAGCTGAAGGTCATCGCCGACGTCGGCCTGGTCGGCCTGCCGAACGCCGGCAAGTCCACGCTCCTGAGCCGGCTGTCGCGGGCCACGCCGGAGATCGCCGACTACCCGTTCACGACCAAGTACCCGAATCTCGGCCGAGTGGCCGTGGACGGCGAACACGCCTTCGTTCTGGCCGACCTGCCGGGGCTGATCGAGGGCGCGCACAGCGGCGTCGGGCTCGGGCACGAGTTCCTCCGCCACGTCGAGCGGACGCGGGTGCTCGTACACCTGGTCGAGCCGTTCCCGGCGAACGGGGCCGATCCGGTCGAAAGCTACCGCGCCATCCGCCGGGAGCTGGAGCTGTACAGCGCCGCGCTGGCGGCCAAGCCCGAGGTTGTCGCCGTCAGCAAAGCCGAGCTGACCGGCAGCGGCGAGGTCCGCGACCGCCTGGAGCGCGAGCTGGGCAAGCCGGTCCTGGCGGTGTCGGCGGTGACGGGCCAGGGGCTGGCCCAGCTCGTCGGGGCCGTGTTCGAGTTGCTCCGCGCCGCACCGGCCGAGGCCGCCCCATGACCGCCCGCCTCGTCGCCGACGTCGGCAACACCCGTATCAAGTGGGGCCTGTGCCTGCCGGACGGGCTGCGGGCCGCGGCCGTGCCGCCGGACGACCCGGCCGCCTGGGGCGAGCGGCTACGAGCGTGGCGGATCGAAGGCCCGGCGGAGTGGGCCGTCGCCGGCGTGCAGCCGGATTGGCGGGACCGGCTCGTCGGCTGGCTGCGGGCCCGTGGCGCGGCCGTGCGGGTCATCGCCGACTACCGCGAGTTACCGCTCCGCGCCGACGTGGAAGCTCCCGAGAAAGTGGGGATCGACCGGCTGATGAACGCCGTCGCCGCGGTGGCCCGCGTCTCGCCCGGCACGCCGGTCATCGTGGTCGGAGCCGGTTCGGCCGTCACCGTCGATCTGGTGGACGAAGCCGGGACCTTCCGCGGCGGGTCGATCTTCCCCGGGTTGCGGCTCATGGCGCGTGCCCTGAACAGGGACACGGCCCAGCTGCCGCTGGTCGAGGACCTCACCGCGACGGACCCGCCCGGCCGGGACACGGCCGCCGCCATCCGGGCCGGCGTCTATCACGCCGTCTGCGGCGGGATCGACCGGCTGGTTGAGCGGTTGTCGGCCGCCCACCCCGGGGCGCGCGTGCTCCTCACCGGCGGCGACACCGACCTAGCCGGCGGTCTGCGCTGTCGGCCGGAGGTCATCGGCCCGGCCCTGACCCTGGACGGCATCCGTCGCACCGCATGGCCCGTGTCATGAGCCAACCCCCAACCACATTCACGGTGTTGACGCCGCCCGGGGCCGCGGCCGTCGCCGTCATTGGGCTGGCCGGCCCGCGGGCCTGGGACGTGGTCCGCGAACGGTTTCGACCCGTTGCCGCCGCGTCGCTGCCGGCCGAGCCGACCATCGACCGGTTCTGGCTCGGCGGGTTCGCCGGCGACGCGGTCATACTGGCGATCCACGACGCCGGCCCGTCGCCGGCGGTCGAACTCCACTGCCACGGCGGGCCGGAGGTCGTGCGACAGCTAACTGAAGAACTCGCTCGGAACGGGCTGAGGCCGGATCAGGGGACTGGGTTCGTTCGCGCTAGCGGGCCGGCGGACACGGCGCTGGAGTTGGCGCGGGCACCGACGCTGCGAACCGCCGGCATCTTGCTGGACCAGCTGAACGGGGCATTTCACCGGGCTGTCGCCGCCCTCGATGCAGCCCTGGCCGCGTACGACGCGTCCGCCGCCCGGGACCTGGCGGCCGCTCTCGCCCAGCACGCCCCGCTGGGCCGCCACCTGACGCGGCCCTGGCAAGTGGTGATCGCCGGGGCGCCGAACGTCGGCAAGAGCAGCCTCGTTAACGGCCTGGCCGGGTTCACTCGATCCGTCGTCACGGCCGTGCCCGGCACCACCCGCGACGTCGTCACCACCGCCACGGCGATGGACGGCTGGCCGGTCGAGCTGCTGGACACGGCCGACCAGCACGACGCGGCCGACGAACTGGAGGGGCAGGGCATTGCCAGGGCGCGGACGGCAGCCGGCGGGGCCGATCTGTGCCTGTGGGTCGTGGACGGAACCGTCTCCCCTGTGTGGCCGGCAATAACGCCGGCCAATTGCCTGCCGGTCGTCAACAAGGCGGACTTGCCGACCGCCTGGGACGTAGCGAGTGTCCCGGACGCGGTCGTCGTTTCGGCCCGCACCGGTGCCGGCCTGGACGAACTGTGCCGGCGGATCAGCCGCCGACTTGTCCGGTCCCCGCCGCCGCCGGGTGCCGCGGTGCCGTTCACGCCCGGGCTGGCCGACCTGACGGCTGCCATTGCCGCCACCCTGGATGTCGGCGACACGGCCGCGGCACGGGCACTGATCGCGCCAGTCGCCCAACCGTTGTAACCGGTATCGTCGGGCCGGCTCCGGCGGCCGGACGCGGTGCCCTCAGCCGGTCGGGCAATCCGGCTGATGCGCGCCGCGCGATTCGTCCGAAATCTCTGTGAGAATCGGAATCCCCGCGGAGTTGGGCATGAGGCGGATGCGAACAGGGCTGGGGGCGTTGCTGGTCCTCGGGGCGCTGGGGGCCTACGCGGGCATGGTCTGCGCCTACGGCCTGCGGCCATGCCAGTGGGTCCGGCTGACGAAGCTGAATGATCGCCTGCAAGGCACGGTTCTGGACTTCACCCACAACCACGGGGCCGACCGCCGCCTGTACTCCCCATCTCTGGACGAGCGTCGTGACCTGTACATTTACCTGCCGCCAGGCTATGACCCGGGCCGCCGCTACCCGGCCATGATCCTGATGCACGGCATCGCCCAGGACGAGCAGTCCTTCCTGCGCGCCGCCGAGGACTTCGATCGGGCGATGGTCTGCGGTCGACTACCGCCGTTCATCATCGCCGTTCCGGATGGCAGCCTGCCCGGCCGCCCGACCTTCCTCGACGGCGCCAGCTTCTACCTGAATTCCAAGGCCGGCCGCTTCGAGGACTACATCGTCTGCGACATCTGGGGCTTCCTGCGGTCGAACTTCCCGATCCGGCCGGAGCGGGAGTTCCACATCCTGTGCGGCGGCTCGGCCGGCGGGTTCGCGGCGTACAACCTCGGGTTCAAGCACCGCGACGAGTTCAAGGTCCTGGCCGGCTTCCTGCCCGCGCTCAACCTCCGCTACCAGGACTGCCACGGCCGGTACTTCGCCAACTTCGACCCGAACTGCACAAGCCTGCGCGAGCGGCTGCGGCCCTGGCAACCGGTGGCCAGGTACTACGGGCTGATTACGATTCGGGAGAAATCGCTGGTCTGGCCGCTGTTCGGTAAGAACCGGCAGGAAGGCATCCGCCGCACGGCCGAGGAGAACCCGATCGAAATGCTGGACCGTTGCGACATCCGGCCGGGCGAGTTCGACATGTTCATCGCCTACGGCGGCCGGGACGAGTTCAACATCGACGCGCAGGTGGAGAGCTTCCTCTACGTCGCCCGCGGTCGCGGGTTGTCCATTGACGT
>DASXAN010000380.1:0-5043 GCA_036406755.1 Gemmataceae bacterium | reverse complement strand
CCGGCTGGCCCGGGACTACGAGCGGCTGGCCGAGACGTTGGCCGGCTGGCACTGGCTGGCGTTCGTGGCCCTCATGCTCCACCGGGCCACCCTCACAGGGCCGATCGGTTCATAACAGGCTCTAGGCTGCCGACGACTTCCATCCGCTGGGCCCGCAGGAGGTTCGCCTCCAGCCGCTTCCGCTCGGTCACGTCCTCCAGGCGGCCCTCGACGAACGGCCCGTCCGGACCGGTGCCGCGTCGGAGAGTGCCGGCCACCCAGACGGTCCCGCCGTCCCGCCGCTCGACCTCGGCCTCGGCCCGCTCGCCGCGGTCGGCCCGGTCCAGGAGTCGTTGCCAACCGGCCCGGTGCGCGACCGACTCGGCGGCCGGCCCGGCCAACAGCGGCTCGGGGGCGTCGTACCCGAGCATCCGCGCCAGGGCGGGATTGGCGGTCAGGAACGACCCGTCCGGGCGGACCTGGAAGATGCCCTCGACCGACTGCTCGAAGATGCCGCGGTACCGCCGCTCGGCCCGGCGGACGTCGGCGACCAGGGCGGCGTTTGCCAGGGCGGTCGCGGCCGTGCTGGCGAGGATGCTGACCGCGGTGCGAGTGCCCTCAGCCCACGACCCGCGGCCGGCCGCCCGAGACAGCGCCAGTGCCCCGCCGAACTTGCCCCCGGCCAGCAGCGGGAACAGCTCCACGGTGCCGCCGGCCGGCTCCGGCAGGGCGGCCAGATCCGGCACGCCCAGGGCGGTGAACCCGTTGATCGGCTCCCAGTGCCGGTCGGCCCATGCCGCCCGCACCGGCTCCAGCGACACGCCGCGGCGCAGCAGTGGCTCGGCCGCCGGGCCGTGCGCCACGACCGCCTCCAGCCGCCTCCCGTCGGCGGACGGCAGGAATACGGCAACGCCGTCGGCCGGCAGATGCCGCAGCACCCCCTGGACGAGCCGAGCCAGGACAGCCCGGGCGTCCAGGCTGCCGGCGACGGCGCGGGCGAAGTCGTGGATGGCGGCGCTCTCGCGGAGCTTCAGGTTCTCGGCCCGCAGCCGGCGGACCTCCAACCCGCGGGTCAGGACGGGCAACAGGGCGTGCAGCTTGAACGGCTTGAGCAGGTAGTCGAACGCCCCGGTCTTCAGTGCCTCGACGGCCGTCTGGATCGTCCCCTGCCCGGTCATGAGGACCACGACCAGGTCCGGGTCGGTGTCGAGGGCGGTTCGGAGCAGTTGCAGCCCGTCCATGCCGGGCATCATCAGGTTGGTGAGGACGAGGTCGAACGGCCCGGCCCGGAGCGCGGCGACGGCGTCCGCCCCGGACGTGACGCCGGCGACGTCGTACCCCTGGCCGGTGAGCGTCTCGCGGAGCACCTGCATCAGCTCGGCTTCGTCGTCGACGACGAGCAGGCGGCCGCGGTTGGCTTCGGTCACGGTATCACCTGTGTTACTCATCCGTCGCGCCACAGCGCCGCGTTCACCGGGCTGACCACCGGCAGCGCCACGCGGACGGTCGTCCCCCGGCCCACGGAGCTGTCGATCGTCAGTGACCCGCCGTGCTCCTGCACGATCCGCTTGCAGATGGCCAGCCCCAGCCCGGTCCCCTTGCCCTCCTCCTTGGTGGTGAAGAACGGCTCGGTCACCTTCGCCAGGTTCTCCGGGCGGATGCCGACGCCGGTGTCGGCCACCTCGACGGCCACGCCGGCCGCGCCGCCGTCGTCGTCCGGGGGGACGGCCTCGACCCGCAGCGTCAGCGTCCCGCCCGACGGCATGGCGTCGCTGGCGTTGGTCAACAGGTTCAGGAACACCTGGCGGAGCTGCTGGCGGTCGGCGTGGACGGGCGGCACGTCCCCGCCCGACCCGCGGCGGACCTCGACCCCCCGCTTGCGGAGGTGGTAGTGGATCAGCTCCAGCGTCCCGTCCAGCTCGGCCCGCACGTCCAGGGTGCTGACGTGCTGCCGGCCGCGGCGGCTGAACTGGAGCAGGTTGGCGAGCAGGTTGGCGACCAGGTTGGCCATCCGCTCGACCTCGCCCTCGACCACCTCCAGCGGCCGGCGGTGCGGGTGGTCGGCCGGCAGGCCGGCCAGCAGCGCCTCGACGCGGAGGCTGACGGTGGCGAGCGGGTTATTCAGCTCGTGGGCGATGCCGGCGGCCAGTTCGCCGACGGTCGCCAGCTTGGTCGCCTGCCAGAGCTGCTGGGACATGGTGCGGACCTCGTCCCCCTTGGCCTGCAGGTCGGCCAGCGCCCGCTCCAGCCGGCGGTTGGCCTCCCGCAGCTGGTCCTCGGCCCGCTTCCGGTCGGTCAGGTCGCGGATGGCGCCGGTGAAGATGCGGTGGCCGTTCACGACCGCCTCGCCCACCGCCAGATCTACCGGGAACGTGGTCCCGTCCTTGCGGCGGGCGACGACCTCCCGGCCGATGCCGATGATCCGCCGCTCCCCGGTCCGCAGGTAGCGGTCCAAATAACCGTCGTGCTCCTCGGCGTACGGCGACGGCATGAGCAGGCTGACGTTGCGGCCGACGACCTCGGCGGCCGCGTACCCGAACAGTCGCTGGGCCGCCGGGTTGAACGACTCGACGATGCCGCGGTCATTGATGGTGATAAACGCGTCGACGGCGGTTTCGAGGATGGTGCGGAGGCGGGCTTCGCTGGCCCGCAGGGCGTCCTCCACGGCGCGGTCGGTCGGCGGCATGGCGGTCCTGGCGTGGGTCCGGCGGTGGAGCGGGATACCACCATGATAAGCTCGCCCGCCGGGGCCGCAAAGGCGACGCCGGCGGGCTGCGCCGGATCGTCGTTGCCCGCCGTGCGCCGGCGGTTTAGACTCACGGTTGACTACGGCACGCGCCGAGGGGGAGCGACCATGATGGACAAAGACGAGTTCAAGCGGCGGCTCGCCGAGTTCTTCGCGGACAAGAAGGTCAAGACGGTCCGGAGGCTCGAACCGGGGATGGTCATGGTCTGCACCCGCGGGGCGGACTTCGACCCGGCGACCAACGCCCTGTGGGACCAGTGGGGCAACAAGAGCGCCGTCCGGGACGACGTGCGGTGCTGCGGCTGCTGCGAGGCGCTGGCCGTCTCCAACTGGGCCTACGGGCAGTACGTCAAGATGACGGAGAAACCCCGGCCGTACTGCATCGAGTGCGCGGGCGAGGTGATGGAGAAGGAGGCGGCCGAAAAGGAGCCGGATGAAACCAAGCCCGAGTAAGGGCGGTGGGCGGTGTTCCAACACCGTTGGAAGGTTAGGCGATTTGCAGCGAGT
Source organism: Gemmataceae bacterium (assembly GCA_036406755.1). Taxonomy (GTDB): domain Bacteria; phylum Planctomycetota; class Planctomycetia; order Gemmatales; family Gemmataceae; genus DASXAN01. The sequence continues at coordinate 1,811 of DASXAN010000380.1, read as the reverse complement.
TTCCGGGATTCAGCTCCCCCCGCGCGTATCTCCCCTGGTGGCGCAGCCCGCACCGGTGTTACAGCCCGCACTGGTGTTGCAGGTGTCGCAGCCCACACCGCCCGTCGGCTCACGGCTTCCGCCAACCCCACTTCTTGACCTTCCGCTCCAGTGTCGTCGGCGTGATCCCGAGGGCCGTCCCGGCCGCGGCGAAATTCCAGTCGGCCGCGTCCAGGGCCGCCCGGATGCGGTCCTGCTGCTTCCAGTCTTGAATCACCCGGTACAGCGTCCGCTCGCCGATCCCCAGCAACTCCGCTGCCGCCTCGCGGTTGCCGCCCGTTCGCTCCAGGGCACGCTCGATGTAGTACCGCTCGACCTCCGCCAGCGGCCGGCCGACCAGGGCGTCCCCACTCGGGGCGGTGACGCGACCCCGCTCGCCGTCGCCGAGGGACCGCAGCGGGTCGCTCTCGGGCAGGTCGTTCAGGGCCAGCACGCCGTCGGCGTCCTGCACGACCGCGCTCTCGATGGCGTTACGCAGCTCCCGCACGTTGCCCGGCCAGTCGTACCGGTCGAACGCCTGCCGCAGCGGCTCGGCGATCCCGGTCACCTGCTTGCCGTGGCGGGCGTTGAATTCCTTCAGGAAATGGGCCGTCAGCAGCGGGATGTCCTCCCGCCGGTCCCGCAGCGGCGGCAGCATCACCGTCCCGACCTTGAGCCGGAAATACAGGTCGCGGCGGAACTTCCCCTCCGCGATCAGCGTCTCCAGGTCGCGGTTGGTGGCCGACAGCAGCCGCACGTCCACCTTGACCGCGTCGTTGGACCCGACGCGGTAGACCTCGCCGTTCTCCAGCACTCGCAGCAACTTCGCCTGCAGCGCCAGCGGCATGTCGCCGACTTCGTCGAGGAACAGCGTCCCACCGGTGGCGTGCTCGAACCGGCCCTTGCGGAGCCGATCGGCACCGGTGAACGCGCCCGGCTCGTGGCCGAATAGCTCGTCGTCGAGCAGGTTCTCGTTCAGGGCGGTGCAGTTCATGGCCACGAACGGCTTGGCCCGCCGCGGGCTGTTGAAGTGCAGGGCCCGGGCGGCCAACTCCTTGCCGGTGCCGCTCTCGCCGAGGATCAGGACGGTGGCCCGCGTCGGGGCGTACGCCTTGAGCCGGGCGATCGCATCATGCATCTTCGGGCTGTTGCCGACGACGCCCTCGAACCCGAACTTCTCGTCGAGCTGCCGGCGGAGGTCGCGGTTGGCCCGGGACAGCCGTCGCCGCTCCCCGGCCTTCTGAACGATGGCCCGTACCTCGGCCATGTCCAGCGGCTTCTGCAGGTAGTGAAGCGCCCCGAGTTTCATCGCCTCGACGGCGGTCTTCACGTCGCCGAAGCCGGTCATGACGACGACCTCGGCCTCCGGCTGGTCCTGGCGGGACTTGCGGACGATGGCCAGGCCGTCCAGGTCGGCCATCCGCAGATCGGTGAGGACGACGTCGAACTCGTCGCGGTCGAGGGCGGCGGCCCCGGCTTTGCCGGAGGTGGCGACGGTGACCTGGTCGCCGACCTTCTCCAGCACCTCGGCGACGGTTTCGGCGTGGAAGCGGTCGTCGTCGATGACCAGGACGCGGAGCGGCTCGCCGTCGGCGGCGGGCGGCGGGGTGGTGGGTGTGCGCTTGGGCATGGGATGACGGAAGAAGGTTGTTTCTCACATCATAGGCGCGACTGCCAAAATGGCACCGCGGCCCCCGGTTAGCCGCGACGCGGAGCACTTAGCCCCCGGTCAATGACCGGGGGCTAAGTACGCGCTCCGCTCCGCCAAGCCTCCGCGTCGCGGCTAACCGGCA
>DASXAN010000379.1:0-2860 GCA_036406755.1 Gemmataceae bacterium | reverse complement strand
CGTCGGGACGGCCAGGCCCAGCAGGGCGAGGGTGGACGGCTCCGGCACGGGCGTCACCTCGACGAACGCCGTCGTCGTGGCGATCTGCACGCCGTTGCGGGTCACGCTCAGGTCGAGTTCGTACTCGCCCGGGGTGTTCGGGTCGTACGGCGGCGTCGCCCCGAGGCTGTTCCAGAACGCGAACCCGAGGTTGAGCGAGTCGGCCACCGCGTACGGCGTGGCGTTCGACCACGTCCCGGGGTTGGTCAGCAGGCTGCCGTTGCCGGCGACCGGCTGGTTCAGGGTCACGAAGCTCGTCGTGCCGACGCCCGGGTCGAAATCGACCGACAGCGTCAGCTGGTACTCGGACTGGGCGCCGCCCGTGAGTCCGGGGCCGAACTGGTAGTCGAAGTTCCACCACGGCGAGGTGCCGTTGGCGGCGTACCCGGCCTGCACGAAGTACTGGTTGCCGACCTTGGCCGGCGGGTTGCCCGCGTCGCGGCCGCGGGCCTGCAGGCCGACCGACTCACCCGTCGCGGCGGTGTCGATCGTGAACCCGGTCGCCGGGATGCCGGAGCCGGCGATGAAATCCCCGTTCGCCTTCGTGGGCGAGATCACGTCCGCGTACCCCTGCCCGGCAATGAGCAGGGCCGCGAGGGCGAGGCCAACCGAACGCTTCATCACTTCATCCTTTCGTGAGGGAACGAAACGACCCGAGCCGGCTGGACCTTCCAGGGCTCCAGAAGACCGTCAGGTTGTCGGTGCAATTACGGTGTCACGGCGGACGGCGGTCGGGGGTGGGCGTGTCGGAGGGGGGGCAACACGGCGGGTGGGCAGCGGCGGGAGCCGGCCGGCTCCGGGTCCGGAGCGCGGCCGGATGTGGCGGGTAGACACTCTGTATCAGACATCACGGAAATATAGACTCCAAAATCGCGAAAGAGTTCCGCCGCGGAAACGAATTTGTCGAACATGACCGCCCCAACATCCGCCGGCGTGTCCGTTTCGTCCCGGCGGCATAGCATTCCCCCGCCATGACCCCGCTCACCGCCGCCGTCGTCGGCACCGGCTTCATCGGCCCCGTCCATGTCGAGGCCGTCCGCCGCCTCGGCCACCGGGTCGCCGGCGTGCTCGGGTCCACCCCCGACCGCGGCCGGGCCGCCGCCGATCGCCTCGGCCTGGGCCGGTCCTACGACACGCTCGACCAGCTGCTCGCCGACCCGGCCGTGCAGGTCGTCCACGTCACCTCGCCGAACCGCCACCACTTCGACCACGCCCGCCGTTGCCTGGCCGCCGGTAAGCACGTCGTCTGCGAAAAGCCGCTGGCGATGACGGCGGCCGAGTCGGCCGAGCTGGTCCGGCTGGCCGTGGCCACCCCGGTCGTGGCCGCGGTTTGCTACAACGTCCGCTTCTACCCGCTCTGCCACGAGGCCCGCGCCCGGCTGCGCGACCTGGGGCCGGTCTACCACGTGACCGGCTCGTACCTGCAGGACTGGCTGCTGTACGACACCGACTTCAACTGGCGGGTCGAGGCCGATGCCGGCGGTGAACTGCGGGCCGTCGCCGACATCGGCACCCACTGGCTCGACCTGGTGACGTGGATCACCGGGCTGGAAGTCGAGGAGGTGTGCGCCGACCTGCGGACCGTCCACTCAACACGCCGCCGGCGGGCGGGCGTGTCGTCGGTGGAGACGTTCCAGGCGGGCCGGGAGGCGACCCGTGAGCGGGTACCCCGGCGACCGGAGTTCGAGTCCGTCCCCGTCACTACCGACGACTACGGCTCGCTCCTGCTCCACTTCCGCGGCGGCGCGGCGGGCGCGGTGACGGTGTCGCAGGTAACGGCCGGGCGGAAGAACGCCGTCCAGTTCCAGATTGCCGCGGCCGGCGGGTCGCTCGCCTGGGACAGCGAGCACCCCGAAGTCCTGACGATCGGTCGCCGCGATCGGCCCAACGAGCGGCTGACCCGCGACCCGGCGCTGTTGTCGGCGGACGCCCGGCGGGTGGCGGACTACCCCGGTGGCCACGTCGAGGGGTTCCCGGACACGTTCAAGCAACTGTTCCGCTCCGTGTACGGCCACATCACGGCCGGAGACATGGCCGCCCCGCGGCCGTTCCCGACGTTCGTCGACGGGCATCGCGAGGCGGTGCTGTGCGAGGCGGTGCTGGCGAGCCACCGAGAGCGGCGGTGGGTGAGCTTGTGAGCCGCTTGCGGCTTAGCAGGAGAGATCCGATGCCCGTCGTCGTCGCCTGCCCGGCGTGCCGACAGAAGGCCCGCGTCCCGGACGCCATGGTCGGCCAGTCGGTCTGCTGCCCGGCCTGCGCCGCCACGTTCGCCGTCGCCGCCGACGGGCCGCCGGCCGAACCGATCCCGGCCGCCGAGCCGGACGTCATCCCCGTCCAACCGACCCGCCCGCCGCTACCGGCCGACGCCGATGCCCTTCGCGCCGTCCGGGCCGGCGTCGGCGTACAGGTCTGGGCCCACGCCGCCTCCGCCGGCGCCCTGGCCGCGTTCGTACTCCTGTACCTGGCGGCCGTGGCCGCGGCGTCCGGCGGCCTGCGCGGGGCCGGGGTGATCGCGGCCCTGCCGCAGCTGTTCGCCCTGGTCGGCGTCCTGCTCCTGACGGTCGGCAACCTGCTCGGGCTGGTCGGCGGCTCGCTGTGCGTGCTCGCCCCGCCCGAGCACCAGGCACGCGGCCTGGCCGTCGCCGCGCTGCTGCTCACCGCCCTGACGGTCGAGCGGCTGGTCACGGTCATCGGCTGGGCACCGCTGATCGACAACGGGCGAGTCGGCGGACCGGGCGTCGGCTTCTGGGCGTACGGCTTCATCTCGATCGCGCTGGTCTGGCTCTTCGAGGCGGCCCGGCTGTCGGTGCTGGCCCTGTTC